>JAGWXX010000036.1 GCA_018969685.1 Acidobacteriota bacterium
TGGTCGCGCGAGGGCGCCGAGGCTGCGGTGAAGCAGCGCGGCGGCAAGGCGACGGGCAGCGTGAGCGCCAAGACCGACGCGCTCGTCGTCGGCGAGGCGCCGGGCGCGTCGAAGGTGACGAAGGCGGCGGAGCTCGGCGTGCGTGTCGTCCCCGGCGAGCAGTTCGAGGACCTACTCGCGGGACGCATCCTCTAGCGCGCCGTCGCCTCGAACGGATCGACGCCGAGCCCGCGGGACGCGAACTCCGCGTGCAGGTTGGCCGCGTGCGGCAGCGACACGTGGCGGCGCACGAGGCCGACCAGCATCGTCCGGAACTCCCGCCCGTGCGACGGGTTGGCGCAGGCGAGGTGTGCCACCTCGTGCAGCAGCGCGTGCGCCGTCGGTCGCGTCCGGTAGGTGATGATCGCCGAGTGCTCGCGCACGGCGCACGCCTCGGCCCGCCCGTTGTTCCGCCGCACGACCAGCAGGGGCGGCTCGATGTCCTCGGCGTGGGCCACGGCCTCCAGCCACCGGCGCGCCTCGTTGACGTCCATCGTCCTGCTGGGCATCGCCCGCTCGTGCGCGTCCTCGGCGGCGTAGGTCGACGACTGCTCGTTGCGGGCCGCACTTCCGGCGCTCACGCGGTCAGCTCCCCCCGGCCGCCTCGCAGCGACGATCCCCCGGGATCGAACCTGCGTCCCGATGCCGCGCCCTGCTCCCACGCGTCGCGCTCAGCGCGGATTCTGACGGTGCCGGATCGGAGGCCCGGCATCGCGACGTGCATCGCCGACTCGGCGCGCTCGCGCCGGTCGGCGAGCACGAGGCCGGCCCCCGGCCGCTCGGTCGCGGTGGCCCGGTTCTCGCGCTCGAGCCGCTCGGCGATGCCCTCGCAGAATCCGTGCCACCACGCCGTGCGCCACGACCTGCTGCCGGACGGCATGGTGCGCAGCGCGAGCAGGTCGGCGGCGCGGAACAGCACGACGAGCGAGTCGAGGTCGTGCTCCGAGCCGTACGCGACCATCGTCACCGTGTCGGCGCCCGCGGCCATGTCGCGGTAGCAGGCGCACGACACCGCGCCGGCCAGCCGCCAGAACAGGTCGCCGCGGCGCACGCGGTAGGGGCCGGCGATCTCCTCGCGGCGCACGGACACCGTCGTGGGGTGTGCACCCGCGTCGCCGAGGTCGCCGGGCCCGAGCCCGTGGCGCTGCATCATGCGGTGCGCCATCGCGAGCGCCACCTCCGCCTCGGCCTGCGGCGTGCCCGGGTGGTTCGCCCGGTCGAGCATCGCCCGCACCTTTGCGCGAAGGTCGGTACTCATGGCGTCGGCGCCACCGTAGTGGCGGGGTGTCCCCGTCGCCCGTGCGAGGCGTAGCCTGACGCGCGTGACGGTGCCCGACGAGCTCCGCTACTCCCGCGACCACTCGTGGGTGCTGCTCGCGGGCGAGTCCGTTCGCGTCGGCCTCACGCACCAGGGTCAGGATGCGCTGGGCGATGTCGTGCACGTGGCGCTGCCCTCGGTCGGGCAACCGGTCGCCGCGGGGGCGGCCATCGGAGAGCTCGAGAGCAGCAAGAGCGTGAGCGAGGTCTCGTCGCCCGTGTCGGGCACGGTGGTGCTCGTCAACGAGGCGCTGCACGCCGATCCGGGACTGGTCAACCGCGACCCGTACGGGGCGGGTTGGCTCTACGAGGTGCAGCTGTCCTACGACGAGCTGCTCGAGTCGCTGCTCGACGCCGCCGCGTATCGCGCGCTCGTCGGCTGAGCCGCGCCCCGCACGCACGTGCGGAAGCGCCCGTCAGTCGGTGGTGAACGTCCAGGAGTAGGCGCGCACCTTCGACGTGCCGTCGGTGCGCCAGTAGCGCACGGTCGCCGAGTGCTCGCCCTGCGCGAACTCCTCGATCGGTGCGCCGTCCTGCGGCAGGAAGCTGATCGTGAAGTTGCCCGGGTCGTACACCGCGGTCGGCGGCAGCTCGACCTGTGCGCCGGGCTTCGGCTGCGCGCCGGAGCTCGTCAGTTCGTCGAGGCGCGTCACGGGAAGCTCGACGCCGTCGATCGTGAGCGACGCCTCCCATCCCTCGACGAAGTCGACGATGACCTGCGACTGGCGCAGCACGCGCTGGCCGTCGGCCGGTGAGATCGCCTCGATGGCGTCGGGCAAATTCGACGCATCGCGGCCCGTGAGTCCCGAGTCGAACCCGACGAGGATCATCCCCAGCCCCGCGGCGAGCCCGAGTGTGGCGAGCACCACCTGCCAGCGACCCGACGCCATTGCCATGCGCCCATTGTCGCCCAGACGGGCCGCTCCGCGGCAGTCGTGAACGGAGCCCGCCGACTAGGTTGAGGGAGCCAATGGCCGACCGCTCCACCTTGCTCGGCGAGGTCGTGGCCGACCGGTACCGCCTCCGGGAGTCCCTCGGGTCGGGCACGGGCGCGTCCGCCGTCTTCGAGGCGGACGACCTGCGCTCCGGCGGGACGGTGGTGCTGCGCCTCGCCCCCCTGTCGGCCGTCGCCGACCCCGCAACCGGATCGGGCGACCCCGACGACGCCATCGACCAGTGGAACACGGAGATGGCGGCGCTCGCCGACCTCCAGCACGCTTCGTTGGCCGCGATCTCGAACTACGGCGTCACGCTCATCGACGACGTGCCCATCGCCTATACCGCCGTGCAGCACTTCGAGGGCGGCTCGTTGCGCGAGCTGCTCGACCGCGGCCGCCGGCTCACGCCGTCGCAGGCGCTGCTCGTCGGCCTCGACGCGTGCCGCGCACTGCACTTCCTCCACGGCAGGGGGGTCGTCCACGGCGACGTGCGCCCGGCCAACCTCTTCCTCGGGCCCGACCAGCGCGTGCGGCTCGCCGGCCTCGTCGCCGGTCCGGTGCCGGGTGCGTCGCGCATGGGCATCGAGCGCGCCACCTACGCGGCGCCGGAGGTGGCGCTGGGCGAGCAGCCGTCGCCGAACAGCGACGTGTACTCGCTCGCCATGACGCTGCTCGAGCTGATCACCGGCGAGGCGCCCTTCCGCGGCGAGAACGCCGCCATCACGCTGTCGTCCCGCGTGGGCAAGTTGCTGCCGGTGTCGGCCGACCTCGGCCCGATCGCACCGTTGTTGGAGCGCGCCGGGCGCCCCGTCGCCGACGAGCGCTACACCGCCCTCGAGTTCGGCCGCGCACTCGCCGAGACGGCGCGGCGGATGCCGGCGCCCCAGCCGATCGAGACGCTCGTCGCCGAGTCGTTCCAGGACGTGCTCGCCCGCAAGGAGGCCGCACGGCGCGCCGAGGAGGCCGCCCGCACCACCGGGCGCGTCCCGCGCACGACCGACCTGCCCATCGATGCGGCGGCGCCACCCGCGACGCAGCCCGTGCCGCTCACGTCGGCCACCCAGCCGGTGCCGGTCGCTCCCGCGACGCAGCCGGTGCCAGTCGCGCCGCCGACCCAGCCGCTCACGATCCTCCCCGAACCGGGTGATGCGCTGCCGACGGCCCCGCAGCCGGTCGTCGTGGCGCCCGAACCGGACGTGCCGGAGCAGCGTCCCGTCTTTGCGCCGGTCGAGTCGGGGGAGGGGGCGGGCGGCCTCGTCATCGTGCGCTCCGACGAGCCGATCATCGTCGCGCCGCCGCGCGAGGTGGCGCGCCACCGCCGCCTGCTCGCGGTGCTCGGCGTCGCGGCACTGTGCGTGGCGGGCTTCGTCGCGTTCCGCGTGTTCGTCAAGCCCTCCTACGTGATCCCCAACGTGGCGGGACTCACCGAGGGCGAGGCGCGCAACCAGCTCGCGCCGTTCGGGTGGGAGATCCTCATGCGCGCCGAGCGCAGCGACTCCGCGCCGTCGGGCACCGTCATCGCCACGGATCCCGCCATCGGCGAGCGCCACAAGCAGGGCAGCCCGCTCGTCATCGTCGTCTCGGAAGGCCCGTCGCTGGCGGTGCTGCCCGACGTGTCCGGCAAGTCGGTCGACGAGGCGATGGCGCTGCTCGCCGACCTCGGTCTCGTGCCGTCGCAGACGACGGCCGAGAGCGAGGACGTCCCCGCGGGCCAGGCCGTGGCGTGGGTGGTCCCCGAACAGCCGGGCCTCAAGCCCGGCGACGAGGTGCTGCGCGGCACGGCGGTCCAGGTGCTCGTGTCGAGCGGCCCCGCCCAGCGCGAGGTGCCGTCGATCATCGGCCTCACCGTCGAGGAGGCGACCGCGCTGCTCGCCGAGCTCAAGCTCGTGCTCGTCGAGACCGATCCCGCCAAGAGCAACGCAGCCGAGGAGGGCAAGATCGGCGCGCAGTCGCCGGTGCCGGGCGAGCTCGTCGCGCGCGACTCGAGCATCGCCTATTCGATCTCGCTCGGCCCCGACCTCGTGAAGCTGCCCACCATCGTCGGCAATTCGTACGGCACCGTCGAGCGCCGCCTCGAGGAGGACGGCTTCGTCGTCGGCAAGGTGACGGGCAACAAGAACAGCCGCCTCAGGCGCGCGAAGATCGGCGAGACCGAGGTGGACAACGGCGACATGGTCGCGCGCGGCGCCACCGTCGACCTCGAGTTCCCGTAGCCCCGGTGCGCGACCTGCACTCGGTCCCCCGGCGGCTGACGCTCGCCGTCCTGCTCGCCGGCGCGTTCACGGTGAGCTTCACCATCACGCTGCTGGTCGTGTCCCTGCCGCGCGTCGCGGCCGACCTCGGCAGCACGGTGTCGGTGATGAGCTGGACGATCATCGCGCCGATGCTGTCCTTCGGCGTCGTCGGCCCCGCCTTCGGCAAGGCCGGGGACCTGTGGGGCCACCGGCGGATGTTCGTCGGCGGACTGGTCCTCGCCGGGGTCTTCAGCGTCGCCAGCGGCTTCGCGTGGAGCGCCGTCTCGTTGATCGCGCTGCGCACGCTCGCGGCCGCGTCGGGATCGGCGACCGGACCCGCGGCGATGGCCTACATCAACCGCATGTTCGCGGGCCACGAGCGCGTCCGTCCGCTCGGCTACTGGAGCTTCGTCACGGCCGGTGCGCCGGTGTTCGGCGTCGTCGCAGGTGCGCCGCTGGTGGAGGCCGTGGGCTGGCGCGCGATCTTCCTCGTGCAGGGACCGCTGTGCGTGCTCGGCGCGGTGCTCGCCGCGCGGATGCTCGTCGACACCGAGCGGCAGCGCGACGTGCGCTTCGACGTCGCCGGCTCTGCGCTGCTCGGCACCGGCTCGGTGCTGGTGCTCGTCGCCATCAACCGCGGCAACTCGTGGGGGTGGGGCTCCCCGGCGATCCTCGGCTGCGCCCTCTGCGGCGTCGTGGCGCTGTGGGCATTCGTGCGCACCGAGCGGCGCACGCCCGAGCCGCTGCTGCCGCTGCACTGGCTGCGCACGCGCAACGTGGCCGTGCCGCTCGCGATCAGCGGCCTCATGACGCTCACGTACATGGGCAGCTTCCTCGTCGTGCCGCAGATGCTGCAGGAGGGCCTCGGCTACTCGCCGTCGCAGGTGGGGTGGATCACGATCGCCCGTCCGCTGGCGTTCGCGCTGTCCGCTCCGCTCGCCGGCGCGGTCGCGCTGCGCATCGGCCAGCGCTCCGCGGGCATGCTCGGCGGCGCGTCGATGGCCCTCGCCACGGTGCTGCTCATCGCCATCGCGGGCCCCGGCCCGGACGCGGTCCTCGCGGTCGCCGGCCTGGCGCTCGCGGGCGCGGGCACCGGCATCGCGGTGCCGTCGCTGACGGCGCTCATCGCGGGCAGCGTCGAGTCGTCCGACCTTGGCGTCGCGGGTGCGCTGCGACAGCTGGCTTCCGAGATGGGCGGGGTGCTCGGCGGCGCGCTGATGTTCGCGGTGCACGAGTCGGCGATCGGCCTCGGCACCGTGCCCAGCTACTCGGCCGGCCTCGCCGTCGGCCTCGTGGCCGCGCTGCTGGCCACCGCGGCTGCGGCGCAGCTGCGCGGCGCGCCCGTCAGGACGTGATCGCCTGGATCTCCTCGGCCACCTGCCGGGCGAACTCGTCGTCGGGCACGGTGGCCTGCATGGCCAGCAGCTTGGTCATGTCGCCCGCCACCTTGACGCGCCCCGACAGGAACGCCTGCATGCCGAGCTGCGGGTCGCGCCCGACGAAGATCTCCCGAGCCGTCGCATAGTCGGTCGTCACGGTGAGGTCGGGCCCGTCGAGGTGCCCGAGCTCCATCACCAGCTCGCCGGTCGTCGTGTCGACGTGGCTGTGGATCGTGCCCGTGCCGAACGGCACCCCGGTGACGACCTGGTTCATGCGCAGCGGGATCGGCACCTTGGGCGCGCGACCCTCGTACTTCTCGCGGATCTGCCTCGCGGCCGCGATCCACTCGTCGGACAGGAAGGGGTGGGGCACGGGCGACAGGTTAGGAGTGCGCGGCGCGGATCGCATCGCGGGTCGACGCGGCCGCGGCCCGCGCGGCGTCCGCGAATCCCGGACCGTCGCCGGCGTACAGCACGGCGCGCGACGAGTTGACGATGAGCCCGCGCCCCGACCCGTCCCGCCCCGCCCGGACGACCGCCGCCGCGTCACCCCCTTGCGCGCCGACGCCGGGGACGAGGATCGGCAGCGAGGGAGCCGCGGCGCGGACCTCCGCCAGCTCGCCCGGGTACGTGGCGCCGACCACGAGGCCGACCTCGCCCATCGCCGACCACGTCGTCGCCGCGGTGCGGGCGACGCGCAGGAAGAGCGGCTCCTCGCCGTGGCGCTGGAACTCGCCCGACCCCGCGTTCGAGGTGCGGCACAGCACGATCGCCGCACGACCCGGCCGCGAGAGGAACGGCGCGAGCGAGTCGGTGCCGAGGTACGGATTCACGGTCACCGCGTCGGCGCCGTAGCGGTCGAAGGCCTCGTCCGCGTACCGCTCCGCGGTGTCGCCGATGTCGCCGCGCTTGGCGTCGAGGATGAGCACGGCGGCGGGGTGCCGGTCGCGGATGTGCGCGCACAGCGCCTCGAGCTCCCGCTCGGCGCCGGCTGCGGCGAAGTGGGCGATCTGCGGCTTGAACGCGCAGACGAGGTCGGCGGTGGCGTCGACGATGGCGGTGCAGAAGCGGAGGATCGCGCCGGGGCCCGAGCCGAGGACCGAGGGGATGCGCGCGGGATCGGGGTCGAGCCCGACGCACAGCGCCGAGTCGCGGGCGTCCCACGCCCGCCGCAGCCGTTCGCCGAAGCCGCTCAGTCGGCCACCGTGATCGCGCCGGTCGGGCACATCTCCGCGGCCCGCTCCACCTGGTTGCGCAGCGATTCGTCGGGCTGCGGCTGGAGCACGGTCAGGAAGCCGTCCCCGCCCAGCACGAACACCTCGGGCGCGTGGTACGTGCAGCCGCCCGTCGACGCGCACGCATCGGCATCGACCGTCACCTTCATTGCGGGAGACCCTACGCCCTGCGCCGCGCGGCGGTCTGCCGGTCGAAGGCGGACAGCACCGCGCGCAGCGACGCCGTGATCGTGTTCGGGTCGATGCCGACGCCCCAGCGCGTGTTGCCGGCGCCGTCCGTGCACTCGACGTAGGCGACGGCGGTGGCCTCGGAACCCTGGCCCAGCGCGTGCTCGGTGTAGTCGCTGACGTCGAGCGCGCCGTCGAACTCGCCGCGCACCGCACGGACGAAGGCGTCGATCGGGCCGTTGCCGGTGCCGACGAAGGTGCGGCGGGTGCCGTCGACGTCGACGTGCGCCGTGATCTCGGTGCGCCCGGTCGACGACTCGCTCTTCAGCTCGTGGCTGACGAGGTTGTACCGCGGGACCTCGGGGAGGTACTCCGACTGGAAGGTCCCCCACATGCGGGAGGGCGAGATCTCCGTGCCAAGGTCCTCGGTGATGTGCTGGATCGCCTGCGAGAACTCGATCTGCAGGCGCCGCGGCAGGTCGTAGCCGAACTCGGTCTTCATCACGTACGCCACGCCGCCCTTGCCCGACTGGCTGTTGACGCGCACGACCGACTCGTACGACCGGCCGACGTGCTTCGGGTCGATGGGCAGGTACGGCACGGCCCAGCGGTCGTAGCCGTCGGGCAGGGCCTCGAAGCCCTTCTTGATCGCGTCCTGGTGGCTGCCGGAGAACGCGGTGTAGACGAGGTCGCCGACGTACGGGTGCCGCTCCGGCACGGGCAGGCGGTTGCAGTACTCGGCGTCCTTGCGCAGGCGCCCGATGTCGGAGATGTCCAGCTCGGGGTCGACGCCGTTGGAGAAGAGGTTCATCGCCAGCGTGACGACGTCGACGTTGCCGGTGCGCTCGCCGTTGCCGAACAGCGTTCCCTCCACGCGGTCGGCGCCGGCCATCACGCCGAACTCCGCGGCAGCCACTGCGCAGCCACGGTCGTTGTGCGGGTGCAGCGACACCACCACGGAGTCCCGCCGCGGGATCGTGCGGATGAACCACTCGATCACGTCGCCGTAGACGTTGGGCGAGTAGCACTCGACGGTGGCGGGCAGGTTGAGGATCAGCGGCCACTCGGGCGTCGGTCCGATGGCGTCCATGACGGCGGTGCACACCTCGACCGCGAAGTCGGGCTCGGTGAGCGTGAAGCTCTCGGGCGAGTACTCGTAGCGCACGGCGGTGCCGTCCAGCTCGGGCTCGAGCGACCGGCACAGGCGGGCGGCCCGCACGGCGATGTCGACGATGCCCTGCTTGTCCAGGCCGAACACGACCTCGCGCTGCAGGGGGTTGGTCGAGTTGTAGAAGTGCACGATCGCGCGCGGCGCGCCGCGCAGGCACTCGTAGGTGCGGCGGATGAGGTCCTCGCGGCACTGCACGAGCACCTGGATCGTCACGTCCTCGGGGATGAGGTCGCGCTCGATCAGCTGCCGGACGAAGTCGAAGTCGGGCTGGCTGGCGGACGGGAAGCCCACCTCGATCTCCTTGAAGCCCATGCCGACGAGCGTCGTGAACATCCGCAGCTTGCGCTCGGGGTCCATCGGGTCGATGAGCGCCTGGTTGCCGTCGCGCAGGTCGACCGAGCACCACAGCGGCGCCTTGGAGATGGTGCGGTTGGGCCAGGTGCGGTCCTCGAGCACCACGGGCACGAAGGCCCGGTACTTGTCGAACGGCATCTTCCTCGGGGTGACGGGTGGTGGTGGCATCGGGATCCTCCGGTCGGGTCGTGTCGGGGCAAGAAAAAACCCCCTGGCCCGGTGGGGCGCAGAGGGTGTCGGCGGCAGCGCTATGTGGCTGACGCCGTTACGTAAGTCGGAGCGCCAGGGTCGCGGTCACGCGGGCGAGCCTAGCGGCGGGCCTATGGGCGCGGTGCGGGCGCGAGGAAGTTGGCGAATTGCCAGGGGTCGTCGCGGTCGAGCAGGCGGTCGTCGTTGCCGAACCCGGGGAACAGGTCGCGGCGCGACGACAGCGGGGTCCAGTCGACCGCCCGCGACACGAGCTCGCCCACGTACGGACGGGTGTCGTCGAGCAGCCTGCGCCACGGCAGGTCGTCGGGCACGCAGACGCCGCGCTCGGGCTCGTCGAGCATCCAGCGCACCGCGGCGACCACCGAGCCGGCGACCTGCAGCGTCGTCGCGCTCTGTCCCGGGATGATCGAGCGGGCCTCGTGGATCGACAGCACCGAGCCCGTCCACCACGACCGGAACGGGTGGCCCATCACCAGCACGCCGAGCTCGTCGCGGCCGTCGACGATCTCGTCGTTCAGGATCCGCTCGCGCGGCTGCATCTCCCAGTTGCGCATCCGCAGCTCGAGGACGCTGTTGATGGCGGCGTCGCTCGGGTGGTACGCGTAGTGGACGGTCGGCCGGTACAGGTCGGTGCCGTCGGCACCGGTCACGGTGAGGTGCCGGCACATCGTGTAGGCCTCCCCGTGCCGGATGACCATGCCCATGTTGTCGCCGCTCGGCACCCACGACCGCACCCACGTCTCCATGCCCGGCTGGGCGAGGCAGATCTGGTTGCGGGGGCCGTCGTCGGCGTGCCGGTGCGCGTTGGCGGGCATCCAGGTTTCGTGGGTGCCCCATCCCAGCTCGGCGGGCGCGACGCCCTCCTCGTAGAAGCCCTCGACCGACCACGTGTTGACGAACTCGTCCACCTGCTTCGGGCGGTCGGTGACCTGCGTGTCGCGCTCTGCGATGTGGACCACCTTCGTGCCAGTGGCCATCGCGAGCTCGTTGAACCGCTGGTCGGCGAGCGCGGCCTCGATCGCCGTCGCCCCCGACCCTGCGCGACCCTCGCGCAGCATCGCCTCGGCCACGTCGGTGAGCGCGAGCTTGACGAGGTGGCTCACCATGCCGGGGTTGGCGCCGTGCTCGACCACCGCCGATGGCCCGTCGTTGCGGCCCCAGCGCGCGATCATGCGGCGGATCGACTGGTGGCGGACGTAGAGCGTCCGGTCGGTGGGGGGCGTCGTCGCCATGTCGTGGTACGGGTCCCACAGCTCGACCGACGTGTTCAGGTAGCGCACCCCGTGGTCGCGGCACCATTCCAGGATCGTCGGCGTGTCGATGTTCCACGCGAGGTCGAGCAGCACGTCGCCCCCGCCGGCGCGCGCCGAGAGGAACTCGTCGAGGTTCTCCCGCGTGACGCGGTCCTGCTCGTAGGTCACTCCCTTCGCGATGGAGTCCGCGATCCGCGCGCGGTTGTCGCGGAAGTCGACGACGCGGATCGTCGACGGGTCGATGCCGACGTCGCGGATCAGCAGCGGCACCGTGCACTGTGCGACCGAGCCGCAGCCCAGCACGAGGATCCTCCGCGGCGGCCGCGCCGCCGGTGCGAACGCGGCGGTCACGCCGACGCGAGGGTGGAGTCGCCGTCGTTCGACGCGATCGCGGCGATCGCGGCGTCGAACTCGTGGTCTGCCGGCACGAGGAGCAGCTGCCAGTCGTAGGGCACGCCCTTGCGGCCGGTCACGGCGGGCTCGATGCCGGTGTGGCGATTCTCGATGAATGTGGGGGCGGGAACGTTCGCCTCGGAGAACCGGGTCGGCATGGGCACCTCCTTGCTGTGACTCTGGACGAATCGCGACCATACAGAGTTTCGCCCCGTGATGCGAACCATTTGTTGGTAGGTTGGCGAGCAGACGTGCCAGCAGCAGACGAGACCCCGACCACCTCCCAGCCGGCGGGGTTCGCATCGCTGGGCGTGCCCGCCGACCTGGACGCGGCGCTCGCTGCCGCCGGGTTCCCCGGGCCCTTCGCGATCCAGACCGAGGCCATCCCCGTGGCGCTCACCGGCGTGGACGTGTGCGGCCGTGCGCGCACGGGATCGGGCAAGACGCTCGCCTTCGGCGTGCCGATGATCGCCAGGCTGCCGGTGCCGGCCGCGCCGTCGCGTCCGCGCGGCCTCGTGCTGGTTCCGACCCGCGAGCTGGCCCTCCAGGTCGCCGAGGTGCTCGAGCCCATTGGCGCCGCCCTCGGCGTACGGGTGCTGCCGGTCTACGGCGGCGCCGACCGCGAACGGCAGGTGAAGAAGCTGGCCGCGGGGGTCGAGATGGTGGTGGCCACGCCGCTGCGCCTGATCGACCTCATCAAGTCGCAGGAGTGCGACCTCTCCGACGTCTCGATGGTCACGCTCGACGAGGCCGACCGCATGGCCGACGAGGGGTTCATGCCCCAGGTCGAGTGGATCCTGCGCCACGTGACGGCGCCGCACCAGACGATGCTCTTCTCCGCCACGCTCGACGGCCAGGTCGGCACGCTGGTCAAGCGCTACATGCGCGAGCCGACCGAGGTGTCGATCGACTCGCCCACCGCGACGGTGGGCACCATGCGCCACCTGTTCCTCGCCGTGCACCGCATGGACAAGGACCGTCTGGTGTCCGTGATCGCCCGGCACGCAGGCCAGACGGTGGTGTTCTGCGACACCAAGCGCGCGTGCGACCGCGTCGCCGAGGCGATCGAGAAGGTCGAGGCCAAGGAGCGCTGGGGCATCACGGTCGCGGCGATCCACGGCGACCTCCCGCAGAGCGCGCGCGAGAAGGCCCTGAACCGCTTCGCCAAGGGCGAGCTGCAGATCCTCGTCGCCACCGACGTCGCGGCCCGCGGCATCGACATCGACGACGTCGCGGTGGTGGTGCACTACGAGCCCCCGATCGACGTGAAGACCTATCTGCACCGCTCCGGCCGCACGGCGCGCGCCGGGCGCGACGGCTGGGCGGTGACGCTCGCCGAGTACAACCAGCACACGACCTGCCGCATCATCCAGCGCGGCCTCCGGCTCGACCTGCAGCCGCCGATCGAGGTGTTCTCGAACGACCCCCGGTTCGCCGACCTCGCGTCGTTCCTGCCGGCGCCGTCGGCTCCCGCCGCCGGCTAGCCGCCCGGCGAGGGCTCGTCGCCCGCCGTCAGCGGCCCGACGGCATCCACGACGGACGCGACGCCTCGAAGGCGTCGATGGCCGTGGCGTGCACGAGCGTGATGCCGATGTCGTCCAGACCCTCGAGATAGCGGTGCTGGATGGAGGAATCCATGGGGAACGCCTCGTCGACCCCGGCGCCCGGCGCCTCGAGCCGCAGTCGCCGCACGTCGACGGTGATCGGCGTCGCCGGGTCGGCCTCGATGGCGTCCCACAGGCGCGCGACCGCGGCCTCAGGGGCGACCACGGGAACGAGCCCGTTCTTGGTGCAGTTCGAGCGGAAGATGTCGCTGAACGAGGGCGCCACGACGGCGTCGAACCCGTGCTGCTGCAGCGCCCACACCGCGTGCTCGCGCGACGAGCCCACGCCGAAGCTCGGTCCCGCAACGAGGATCGTCGCGCCGGCGAAGCGCTGGTCGTTCAGCACGAACGAGGGGTCGTCGCGCCACGTGGAGAACAGGCCCTTCTCGAAGCCCGTGCGCTCGACGCGCTTCAGCCACTCGGCGGGGATGATCTGGTCGGTGTCGACGTCGGAGCGCCGCAGCGGCAGTCCGCGCCCGGTGACGGCCTCGACCTTCTTCATCGGCGCGCCCCCAGGTCGTCGGGCGTCGCAAACGTGCCGGCCACGGCGGTGGCCGCGGCGACCGCGGGCGACACGAGGTGCGTGCGCCCGCCGCGGCCCTGGCGGCCCTCGAAGTTGCGGTTGCTCGTGCTCGCCGCGCGCTCGCGCGGCTGCAGCTTGTCCGGGTTCATCGCGAGGCACATCGAGCAGCCGGGCTCGCGCCAGTCGAAGCCGGCCTCGGTGAAGATGCGGTCGAGGCCCTCTGCCTCGGCCTGCCGCTTCACCTGGTGGCTGCCGGGCACCACCATCGCGCGCGCCACCGACGCGCGGCGGCCGCGCACCACATCGGCTGCGGCGCGGAGGTCCTCGATGCGGCTGTTCGTGCACGAGCCGATGAACACCGTGTCGACGGGGATGTCGCGGATGGCGGTGCCGGCCTGGAGCCCCATGTACTCGAGCGCGCGCTGCGCGGCGTCGCGCGCCGTGGGGTCGTCGAGGTCGGCAGGGTCGGGCACGCGGCCGTCGATGCCGGCCACCTGCGCGGGGTTGGTGCCCCACGTCACCTGGGGCGCGATGCGCGACGCGTCGAGGACCACCTCGCGGTCGAAGGACGCCCCAGGGTCGGTGGCGAGCGAGCGCCAGTCGGCGACGGCGGCGTCCCACGCCGCACCCGACGGTGCGTGCTCGCGGCCCTTGAGATAGGTGAACGTCGTCTCGTCGGGCGCCACGAGCCCGGCGCGCGCGCCGGCCTCGATGGACATGTTGCACACCGTCATGCGGCCCTCCATCGACAGCGCGCGGATCGCCGAGCCGCGGTACTCGATGACGTGGCCGATGCCGCCGCCGGTGCCGATCGCGCCGATGATCGCGAGGATGACGTCCTTCGCCGTGGTGCCGGCGGGCAGCTCGCCCTCGACCGACACCGACATCCACTTCGGCCGCACCTGAGGAAGGGTCTGCGTGGCCAGCACGTGCTCGACCTCGCTGGTGCCGATGCCGAAGGCGAGCGCGCCGAACGCGCCGTGCGTGGCGGTGTGGCTGTCGCCGCACACGATCGTCATGCCGGGCAGCGTGCGGCCCTGCTCGGGTCCGATGACGTGCACGATGCCCTGGCGGTCGTCGCCCATGGGGTAGTTCGTCACGCCGAACTCGGCTGCGTTCGCGCGCAGCACCTCGAGCTGCCGCGCCGAGATCGGGTCGGCGACGGGCAGGTGGATGTCGCGCGTCGGCACGTTGTGGTCCTCGGTCGCGACGGTGAGGTCGGGGCGGCGCACGCGGCGTCCGCTGAGGCGCAGGCCGTCGAAGGCCTGCGGGCTCGTCACCTCGTGCACGAGGTGGAGGTCGATGTAGAGGAGGTCGGGCTGGCCGTCGGCGCGGTGCACGACGTGGCGGTCCCACACCTTCTGGGGGAGGGTCAGGGGCTGGCTCACCGCCCCATTCAACCCGATTGCCCCCCGACGGGGCACATCCCCGCGGCACACATCGCGCCCATGACCGATCCCGTCGCCCCCGTGGTGCTCGCGTCGTGCGTCGAGCACAGCCTCCACCAGTCGCTCCCCGGCTTCGACCAGCCCGCCGCCCGCCTCTACGGGGTGACGGTGGTCGACCCGCAGGCCGCCGAGCGCAACGTCGACGGGGCGCTGCGCATCACCTTCCTCGCCGAGCACGCGGACGTCTACGAACTGCTCGACTCGCCCGCGGGTGCGGCCGTGCGCGCGTTCGACGCCGCCGTGGTGCTCACCTCGGGATGGGCCGCGCCGGTTGACGAAGGCGCACCCGAGACGCCGCCCAGCCTGCACCCCGGCCGCCGCCGGGTGCGCCTCGTGGTGGTCGTGTGCGACGGAGGCGTGGGGTCGGTCCTGCGCTTCGCCGACGCGCCCGACGACGTCGTCGCCGACTCGGGCTCGGCGCACGGGTCGCTCGCCGACGCCGTGCACGCGCTCTGGTCCCCCGCAGGCGGGTGACGTTCGTCGGACGGCGGTGCGCGCGACGGCGTGTCGTGGCCGCCGGCTGACCGGTCCGGTCGGAACCGCACGAGGGGTCGGCGGTAGCGTCTCGCCCATGGCGCTGGATGCGGGCTGGGCTGACGAGGTCCGCCGGCTGGCACGCGAGCGCGACGCGGTGATCCTCGCGCACAACTACCAGGTCGCCGAGATCCAGGACGTGGCCGACCACGTGGGCGACTCGCTCGGCCTGTCGCGCATCGCGGCGGCCTCGGATGCGTCGACGATCGTCTTCTGCGGGGTCCACTTCATGGCCGAGACGGCCAAGATCCTCAACTACGACAAGACCGTGCTCATCCCCGACTCCAACGCGGGCTGCTCGCTCGCCGACGCGATCGACGCCGACCAGCTGCGGGCGTGGAAGGCGGAGCACCCCGGGGCGGTCGTCGTCAGCTACGTCAACACCACGGCCGAGGTGAAGGCCGAGACCGACATCTGCTGCACGTCGTCCAACGCCGTCGAGGTGGTCCAGTCGATCCCCGGGGACGTCGAGGTGCTGTTCTGCCCGGACCAGTTCCTCGGCGCCCACGTCCAGCGCATCACGGGCCGCCAGAACATGCGGATCTGGATGGGCGAGTGCCACGTGCACGCGGGCATCACCGGCGCGGACCTGAAGGAGATGGTCGACGCCGAGCCGGAGGCCGAGCTGTTCATCCACCCCGAGTGCGGCTGCGCCACCTCGGCGCTCTACCTCGCCACGACGGGCGTGGTGCCGCGCGAGCGCACCAAGGTGCTGTCGACGTCGGGAATGGTCGCCGCCGCCGAGCGCACGACGGCCAGGACGGTGCTCGTCGCCACCGAGACGGGCATGCTGCACCAGCTGTCCAAGGCCAATCCGCGCACCGAGTTCCGTCCGGTGAACCGTGCCGCGGTGTGCAGGTACATGAAGATGATCACGCCCGAGAAGCTGCTGGCGTCGCTGCGCGAGGGCCGCGACGTCGTCGACGTGCCGCGCGACGTGGCCGACCGCGCGCGGACGTCGGTGGAGCGGATGATCGCCATCGGCACGCCGTCGCGCACGAAGGAGTAGCGCACGTGGCGCCCGGGGGCGGGCGCGGCACGGGCCTGCCGATGCGCCTGCCCGCGCCGAGCGACGAGTGGGTGCGCGACGTCGACGTCGTCGTGCTCGGCTCGGGTGCCGCCGGGCTCGCGGCGGCGCTCGCCGCGCGGCCGGTGCGCGAGGTGCTGATCGTCACGAAGGACGTGCTCGACGCGGGCAGCACCGCGTGGGCGCAGGGCGGCCTCGCTGCGGTGCTCGATCCGGGCGACACGTTCGCCGAGCACGTCCGCGACACGCTCGAGGCGGGGGCGGGGCTGTGCGACGAGGCCGCGGTGACGGCGCTGGTGCACGACGCGCCGACCGCCATCACCTACCTCGAGCGGCTCGGCGCGGCGTTCGACCCCGGCCACGACGGGGAGCGGGCGCTGACGCGCGAGGGCGGCCACTCCCGCTCGCGCATCGTGCACGCGGGTGGCGACCGCTCGGGTGCCGAGATCCAGCGCACGCTCGACGAGAACGCGGTGAACGCGGGCGTGCAGGTGATGTCGCGCGCGTTCGCGCTGGACCTGGTGTTCGGCGAGGGGACGCCGCGGCAGGTGGCGGGGGTCCGCATCGCGCGCCTCGCGGAGGACGGTTCGGTCGAGAGCACGGGGCTCGTCACGGCCCGCGCGGTGGTGCTGGCGACCGGCGGCTTCGGCCAGGTGTTCGCGAGCACGTCGAACCCGCCGGCGGTCACCGGGGATGGCCACGCGATGGCGCTGCGCGCGGGCATCGCGCTGCGCGACCTCGAGTTCGTGCAGTTCCACCCCACGGTGCTGTGGACGGGCCCGGACTCGTCCGAGCAGCAGGTGCTCATCAGCGAGGCGGTGCGCGGCGAGGGTGCGGTGCTCTACGACGGCGCAGGCCGCCGCGTGATGGAGGGCGCACACCCGCTGGAGGACCTCGCGCCGCGCGACGTGGTGTCGGCGGCGATCAGCGCCCGCATGGCCGCGGCGCCGGGCGGCGTGGACGACCACGTCTTCCTCGACGCCACGTCGATCGGGCCGAGGTTCACGGAGCGCTTCCCGTTCATCAGCGAGGCCTGCCGTCGCGCGGGCATCGACCCGCTCGTCGACCGCATCCCCGTGGCGCCGGCTGCGCACTACACGTGCGGCGGCATCCGCTCCGACCTCCACGGCACGACGGAGATCGCCGGGCTCTACGCGGTCGGCGAGGTGGCCGACACCGGCGTGCACGGCGCCAACCGCCTCGCGTCGAATTCGCTCACCGAGAGCCTCGTGGCGGGCACCAACGTCGGCCGCGCACTGTCGTGGCGCCTGCCGCGGCGGGTCGAGCCGGCGCCGTCGACGGGCCGCGAGGGGCTGCTGCCCGACCGCCACCGCGCGGCGGTGCGGGCGGCGATGTCGCGCCACTGCGGCGTGCTGCGCACGCCCGAGGGCCTCGGCGCGGCGATCGCGCTGCTCGACGAGGTCGCCTCCGACGTGTCGGCGGACGTCGCGCCGACGCGAAGGTCGCTCGAGGCGACGAACATCCTCACCGTCGCGTCGGCCGTGCTGCGGGCAGCGGCGGCCCGTCGCGAGAGTCGCGGCTGCCACCGGCGCACCGACGTCACCGCCGCGCTCGACGAATGGCTGCTGCACCTCGACGTCGTGCTGTCGGACGGCCGCCTCGAGGTGCACGGAGGGCCGGGCGCGTGACGGCGCTGTGCGGTCCGTCCGTGGCGACCGAGCTCGCGCTGCGTGCTGCGGGGCTCGACCCGGCCGACGTCGCCCGCGTGATCGCGGCAGCGTTCGCCGAGGACTTCGCGCACGGTGGCGACGCCACCAGCGACGCGACGGTGCCGGCCGACCAGCGCAGCCGCGCGCTCGTGGCGTCGCGCGCCTCGGGGTGCCTCGCGGGCGTGGCCGTGGCCGCTGCCGCGTTCGAGGCGCTGGATTCCGCAGTGTCGGCGGAGATCCGCATCGCCGACTCCGCGCGGGTGGCACCGGGCGACGTGGTGCTCGTCGTCGACGGTCCCACGCGCGCGCTGCTGGGTGCCGAGCGGACCGCGCTGAACCTGCTCTGCCACCTCAGCGGCGTGGCAACCGCGACGCGGCGCTGGGCCGACGCGCTGGAGGGCACGGGTGCGCGCGTGCGCGACACGCGCAAGACGCTGCCGGGCCTGCGCGCGCTGCAGAAGTACGCGGTGCGGTGCGGCGGCGGCACGAACCACCGGATGTCGCTCGGCGACGCGGCGCTGGTGAAGGACAACCACGTGGTCGCCGCGGGCGGCGTGGCGGAGGCGTTCCGCCGCGTGCGCGCCGCGCGGCCCGACCTCGTCATCGAGGTGGAGGTGGACACGGTCGGTCAGTTCCGCGAGGTGCTGGCGGCCGGCGCCGACCTCGTGCTCCTCGACAACATGACGGCCGCGACCCTGCGCGAGTGCGTCGCGATCGCGGCCGCGCACCGGCGCAGTTCGGGCCGTCCGGTGCTGCTGGAGGCGAGCGGCGGGCTCACCATCGAGCGCGCGCGCGAGGTCGGGGAGACGGGCGTCGACTTCCTGTCGGTGGGGGCGCTCACGCACTCGGCCTCGGTGCTCGACCTCGGGGTCGATCTGCAGCCGCTGCCTCCGGCCGCGACCTGACCGGACCCTCGGAGCCGCCCGCTACTGCGCGCCGGCGGGAGCGGCGGTGCCGGGCGACGCGCCCACGACCGCGCGACATGCCTCCAGCAGCACCGGGACGTAGTTCGGCGCGCTCCTCCACACGGCGTCGTGACCGGCGTCGAACTCCCAGTGCCGCGCCGTCGGAATGAGGTCGAGCATGCGCTGCTGGCGCTCGAGCGAGATCACCTGGTCGCGCAGCGTGAGCACCACCGAGACGGGCACGTCGATGCCGGGCAGCCAGTCGAGCGAGTTGAAGGCGCCGATCGCGCCACCGGCCTCGAGCACGTGCCGCCAGTCGTGGCTGGCCAGCTGCTGCACGGCCCACGGCTCGAGGCCCTCCCCCTTGCGCTGCAGGTACAGCTGCTCGGTGAGCCAGTCCCGGGTCTGGGCGGGGGTGAGGCGGGCGAGCGTGGCGAGCCCGGACAAGCCGAGGAACCCCAGCCGCTCCTCGCGCGACGAGGTGAAGTTGCCCGCGGTCGAGCACAGCACCAGCCCGCGCACGCGCGACTCGTGCCGCCGCCACATGAGCTGGGCGATGGTGCCGCCCATCGAGTAGCCGACGGGCACGAACGTCGGGATGCCGAGCACGTCGGCGATCGCGGCGACGTCGTCGGCGCAGTCCTCGAGGCGGAACGATCCGCGCAGACGGATGCCGCGGCCGTGCCCGCGGTGGTCGGGTGCGACGACGCGGAAGTGGCGGCCGAGCTCGGTGAACGCGGCGAACCAGTTCAGGTCGGCGGTCGCGGTCCACCCGTGCAGCAGCACCAGGACCGGCGCGCCGGGCGGTCCCTCGACCTCGCGGATGAAGGTGCGCCCGCGTCCGGGCAGGTCGAGCGCGCGACCCGGGGGAAGCTCGATCGCCGTCGACACCTAGATCGCTGCGTCGGCGCTGAGCACGCGGACCTTCAGCGTGCCGCGCGGCGCCTGGTAGGAGACGGTCTGGCCGGTCGTCGCGCCCATGAGGGCGGCGCCGAGCGGCGAGGTCGGACTCATGACGCTGACGTGGTCGGCGGCGGGGCGCTCCTCGACGTGGCCGATGAGGTAGTGCTCCGCGGCGTCGTCGTCGTCGCCTTCGTAGACGATGGCCACCACCGACCCGAGGCCGACCGTCCCGGGCGGGCTCGGCGGCACGATCTCGGCGTCGGAGAGGATCGACTCGATCAGGCGGATGCGGCCCTCCATGTGGCCCTGCTCGTCCTTTGCGGCGTGGTAGTCGCCGTTTTCCTTGAGGTCGCCGTGGGCCCGGGCGACCTCGATCTTCTGGGCCACCTCGATCCGTCCGCGGGTCGTCAGGTCCTCGTGCTCGGCGCGCAGCCGGTCGTGCGCCGCCCGGGAGAGGAGGTGCTTCGCCATGGGGTCAGGCTACCGGTGGCCCGAAACCGT
>JAGWXX010000037.1 GCA_018969685.1 Acidobacteriota bacterium
CTGTCCATGCCGGTCGTGATCTCCCCGACCGGCGTGCAGGCGGTCCATCCGGACGGGGAGGTCGCGGTCGCGCGTGCGGCCGCCGCTCGGGGCGTCGCCATGGGGCTGAGTTCGTTCGCCAGCAAGCCCTTGCGGGAGGTCGTCGCCGCCAATCCGGACACGATGTTCCAGGTGTACTGGCTGGGCGGCCGCGAAGCGCTGCTCGAGCGGCTCGCGCTCGCGCGGGCGGCCGGCGCACGGGGGTTGATCCTCACGCTGGACTGGTCCTTCTCGCACGGGCGCGACTGGGGCAGTCCATGGATTCCCGAGCGGATCGACCTGCGGTCGGCGGTTCGCCTCGCGCCGCAGGCGCTGTCCCGCCCGCCGTGGCTGTGGTCGTTCGTGCGCGCCGGACGGTTGCCGGACCTGACCGCCCCGAACATGGCGCGCCCGGGCTCGCCGGCGCCGACCTTCTTCGGTGCCTATGGCGAGTGGATGCAGACGCCGCCGCCGACGTGGGACGACGTGGCATGGCTCCGGTCGCAGTGGGACGGTCCGTTCATGGTGAAGGGCGTGTGCAGGGTGGACGACGCGCGCCGCGTCGCCGACCTCGGCGCGACCGCGCTGTCCGTCTCGAACCACGGCGGGAACAACCTCGACGGGACGCCGTCGCCGATCCGTGCGCTCGCCGCGGTGGTCGACGCAGTCGGCGATCGCATCGAGGTGGCGATGGATGGCGGCGTGCGGCGGGGAAGCGACGTGGTGAAGGCGCTCTGCCTCGGTGCGCGCGCCGTCATGATCGGCCGCGCCTACCTGTGGGGACTCGCGGCGAACGGGCAGTCGGGCGTGGAGAACGTGCTCGACGTGCTGCGCGGCGGCATGGACTCGACGATGCGCGCGCTCGGCCGCGCGTCGGTCGACGACCTCGAGCGCGGGGACGTGGTGCTGCCCGAGGGATTCTCGCTCGCACTGGGCGCCGACGGACCGGGGGCGGTGCGCCGATCGCCGGAGAAGAAGTCGGCCGGTCGGCGACCGGCCGCGTCCACGAAGGGGAGGAAGCAGTGACGGACCTGAGGGAACAGCTGAAGACCGCGGTGTGCGAGTCGGTCGACCGCATCGTGGGCGACCTCGTCGCGGTGAGCCGCGACATCCACGCGCACCCGGAGGAGAACTTCGTCGAGTTCCACGCGCACGAGGTGCTGACGCAGCTCGCCGGCGACCACGGACTCGCGCCGGTGCGCAGCGCCTACGGCCTCGACACGGCGTACTCGGCCGAGGCCGGATCGCGCGGCGCGACGGTCGCGGTGCTGTGCGAGTACGACGCGCTGCCCGGCATCGGACACGGATGCGGCCACAACATCATCGCGGCCGCCGGCATGGGAGCGGGGCTCGCACTCGCCGCCGTCGCGGAGGAGGCCGGCGGTCGCCTGCGCCTGATGGGCACGCCGGCCGAGGAGGGCGGCGGCGGCAAGATCGAGATGGCGCGGGCCGGGGCCTTTGCCGGCGTCGATGCGGCGATGATGGTGCACCCGTACGACCGCGACATGGGGCGCATGAACGCCATCGCGGTCCAGCACGTCCTCGCGCGGTACGAGGGGTTCGCCGCGCACGCGGCCGTCTCGCCGCACCTGGGGCGCAACGCGCTCGACGCCGCCGTGCTCGGCTACATGAACGTGGCGGCCCTGCGGCAGCACATCCTGCCCACGGAGCGCATCCACGGCGTGTTCCTCAAGGCCGGCGACAAGCCGAACATCGTCCCCCACGAGGCGGAGATGGACTGGTACGTCAGGTCCGGGACGATCGAGTCACTGCAGCCGCTCAAGCGCCGGGTCGCGGCGTGCCTCGAGGCGTCGGCCGTGGCGACGGGGTGCTCGTGCTCGCTGGAGTGGGTGAAGAACCCGTTCGCCGACGTCGTCGACAACGTGCCGATGCTCGCCGCGTACGCGGCCAACTCCGCGCGCTTCGGCCGCAACCTGGTCACCGAGGTGGAGCACGGCAAGGGCGGGGGATCGACCGACATGGGCAACGTCAGCTACCTCGTCCCGTCGATCCATCCGATGATCAAGGTCGCGCCGGAGGGGACGTCACTGCACACGCCGGAGTTCGCGGAGCACGCGGTGGGCGAGGCCGCGACGTCGGCGATCCTCGACGGCGCCAAGACCATGGCGATGACGGCCATCGACGTGTGGCTCGACGCGGCGCTGCGCGACGAGATGCGCGGCTTCTTCGGCGACGGCCGGGTGCCCGACGGCGTGCTCTAGACGGTGACGGGAGTCCCGCGCGAACGGGACCCGGGTTGCGCACCGGCGGTGTGCGTCCTCCATACGGTGCGCGCCGGCTCCGACGGTCGGGGCCATGGAGGAGGCACAGATGCGCAAGTCCCTACTGGTGGCGGCGGCAATCGCAACGGTCGCGGCGGTCGGACTCGTCGGCTGCGGCGACGACGACGGGACGACGGAGGACACGACCACCGAGTCGATCGTCGGCACGAACACGGTCCATGAGGTGATCCAGGGCATCGGCTACGACACGTTCTCGTCGCTCATCGACGCGGCGGGCATGGCCGACGAACTCAAGGGCACCGGTCCGTTCACGGTGTTCGTGCCGACCGACGAGGCCTTCGCGGAGCTGGATCCGGCGGTGCTGGCCGCGCTGCAGGTCCCGGCGAACGTCGAGGTGCTGAGGTCGATCCTGCGGTTCCACGTCGTCGAGGGCAACTGGTACGCGAACGTGATCGTCGACGGGGAGCAGCCGACGCTCGAGGGCTCGGCGGTCGAGTTCTCCACGGTCGGCGGGGTGACGGTGTCGGGTGCGAACGTCGTGACGGCGGACATCCCCGCATCGAACGGCGTGGTGCACGTCGTCGACGCGGTGCTGGTGCCGCCCTCGCTCGACCTCTCGACGTTCGCGTCGTAGACCCCGGTCCGCTCCCCGGGGTCCGGCTCGTGGCCGGACCCCGGGGAGGCGTGTGGAGCCTTGCCAGCGGGGCGGTGATCGGTGAGACTCAGGGGCGGGAGGTTTCCGTGCCGCTCCACCCCCAGTCCCAATCGCTCGTCGACGCCTTCGTCGCTCTCGGGTTGCCGGAGATGGACACGATGTCCCCCCACGACGCACGGGTGCTCATGGCGTCCCGCCGGATGCCGGCGACCGAGGTCGTTCATGACATCCGCGATCTTCGTGCCGATGACGTCCCGTGCAGGTTGTACCGGCCGTCGGCCGATCCGGACCTGCCGGTGCTCGTCTACCTTCATGGAGGCGGATGGGTGTGCGGGAGCGTGCAGACGCACGACGAACCGTGCCGCACACTCGCGAACCTGAGCGGGTGCGCGGTGCTGTCGGTCGACTACCGGCTCGCGCCGGAGCACAAATTTCCCGTCCCACTCGACGACTGCGTCGCTGCGCTGCGCTGGGTTCGGAGCCGTGCGGGGGAGCTCGGCCTCGACGGGTCGCGCATCGCGCTCGGTGGGGACTCTGCGGGAGGCAACCTCGCCATATCCGCGGCCATGACGGCGGGCGTGCCGCTGCGATTCCTGCTGCTCGTCTATCCGTGCACCGACCTCCGGATGGTGACGCCGTCGGTGACCGAGAATTCCGTGGGACCGTTCCTCACCGAATCCATCATGCGGTGGTTCATCGCCCACTACGTCGATGGCGCGATCGGCGTCGACGATCCACTGGTGTCGCCCCTCCTTGCCTCCGACGAACAGCTCGCGGTGATGCCCCCGTCGCTCGTCGTCACGGCCCAGTACGACGTGCTCAGGGACGAGGGCGAGGCGTTCGCCCATCGGCTCGCATCGCTCGGATGCGCGTCGACCCTCGTCCGGTTCCCCGGCCAGTACCACGGGTTCTTCGGTTCGCCGTCCGTGCTCGACGACGCGCTCGCGGCGCACCACATTGCCGCGACCATGCTCCGACGTCACCTCGCGTGACGCTCTTTCCCGCGGTGCAGGAGGTGCTGCCGCACGACGGCAGCGCGGTGCTCCACGAGTCGTTCCTCGGTGCCGGCGAGGCAGAGGATGCGTTCGGGTGGCTGTCGGAGCACCTGCCCTGGGAGTCCCACGAGCTGGTCGTCCACGGCCAGAAGCGGCGCGAACCGCGCCTGTCGACGTGGCACGCCGACGACGGGTTGTCGTACACGTACTCCGGGCTCCGCCGGACGGCGCTGCCGTTCGTCCCGGTGCTCGACGACCTGCGCCGGCGGTGCGCGGCTGCCGCGGGCTCGCCCTTCAACTCGGTGCTGGTGAACCTCTACCGGGACGGCTCGGACGGTGTCGGCTGGCACGCCGACGACGAGGCGGCGAACGGCCGCGAACCCGTGATTGCGTCGCTCAGCCTGGGCGCGACGCGCAGGTTCGACCTCCGGCACCGGCACGACGGGACGCGGGTGTCGGTCGACCTCGCGGCCGGATCGCTCCTCGTGATGTCGGGGCTGTCCCAGCACTGCTGGCTGCACCAGGTGGCGAAGATCCGGCGGCCGGTGGGGCCGCGCATCAACCTCACCTTCCGACGCGTCGTCACGTCCTGACGGTTCGGCCGTTCAGGTTGCGCGCGTGGCGCGCGCGGCGGCCAGTCCAAGCACGACGAACACCGTTCCGGATCCCCACCGACGGACGGCTGCGAACCACCTGCTGTCCGCGATCGCGCGGCGGAAGGTTCCGGCAACGACTGCGTAGAGCGAGTCGGTGACGCAGCCGATGAGCACGAAGACGGAGCCCAGGACGAGCGACTGCCGCGCGACGCCGCCGCGCGACGGGTCGATGAACTGCGGGAGGAACGCGAGGAAGAAGAGCGCGACCTTCGGGTTGAGCGCGTTGACGACGATCCCGCTCGCGAGGGCGCGGCGCGCCGAGGTCCGGGGCGCCGCGCCTCCATCGCCGCCGCCCCGGACCAGCGTCCACGCGCCGGTCGCGACGAGGTAGGCCGCGCCCATCCACTTGACCACGGTGAACGCCGTCGCGGAGGTGGCGATCACGGCGGACAGCCCCGCCGTGGCCGCGAGGACGTGGAGGAAATTCCCCACCTCGAGGCCGGCGACGGCGGCCAGCCCGGTTCGCGGTCCGTCCGCGAGGCTGCGGCTGACCACGTAGAGCACGGCCGGCCCGGGAATCACGAGCAGCACCAGCGAGGCGAGGGAGAATGCGGCGATGTCCTGTGCCACGTTCCGACGCTAGCGACGACTCCATCGATGGGTAGCCTCCGAAGCGTGCGGGTGACGGTCGACTCGGGTTCGTGCCATGGCCACCAGATGTGCGCGATCGCGGCGCCGGAGGTGTTCGGCAGCGACGACCTCGGCTATGCGACCGTGCTGATCGACGGCGACGTCCCCGCAGACCTGGAGAAGAAGGTCCGGCGCTCCGAGGCGAATTGCCCCGAGCGCGCGATCAGGATCGTCGACTAGGTCCCGCGCGGACCGGGACGGGGGAGCAGCACGTGGGCGAGCAGCAGCGACCGGTGGCCGACCTGACCACCGACTACGACATCATGGATCCCGGGTTCGTCCGAGATCCCTTCCCCGCGTTCGACGAGATCCGTGAGTCGGCCTGTCCCATCGCCCACACCGAGCGCTGGGGCGGCTCGTGGATGCCGACGCGCTACGAGGACATCGTCGCGATCGCGCAGGAGCACGAGACCTTCACGTCGCGGGGGATCCTCGTGATGCCGCCCGTGCCGGGGGCCGCGGAGGGTGCCTATGGCGCGGTGGCCGCGCCGCCGATCACCTCGGATCCGCCTGACCACCACTGGCACCGGCGGCTGATCCTGCCCGTCTTCTCGCCGCAGTCCGTCGCGAAGTACGAGCAGGGCACGCGCGACCTGTGCAATTCGCTGATCGACGAGTTCATCGGGAAGGGAACCGCGGACGCGGCCGGCGACTACGCCCAGCACATTCCGGTCCGGGTGATCGCGACCATGCTCGGCGTGCCGCTGGAGATGGAGACGGAGTTCACGTCGTGGGTGCGCGGCGTGCTCGAGCAGGGCATGACCGACCCCGAGCTGCGCCAGGCCAGCCGCATGAACATCATCCGGTTCTTCGTCGAGCAGCTCGAGGACCGCAAGCGGAACCCGCGCGAGAACGACCTCATCACCGACCTGCTGAACGCGAAGGTCGAGGGTGCCGTCGTCGACGACATCTACGTGCTGGGCGTGTGCAACCTGATGCTGGTCGCCGGGGTCGACACCACGTGGTCGGCGATCGGCTCGACCCTGTGGCACATGGCGCAGCACCCCGAGCACCGCAGGATGCTGCGGGAGCGCCCCGAGCTGTGGCCGCAGGCGGTCGAGGAGCTGCTGCGCGTCTATGCGCCGGTGACCATGGCCCGCATCGTGGACCACGACGTCGAGCACCAGGGCTGTCCGATGAAGGCGGGCGACCGCGTGCTGATGTCGTTCCCGGCCGCGAACCGCGACCCGCGCCAGTTCGAGCGCCCCGACGAGGTCGACTTCGAGCGCGAGCACAACCGACACGTCGCCTTCGGCGCCGGCATCCACCGGTGCGCGGGCAGCAACCTCGCGCGGCTCGAGCTGCGCGTGGCGCTGCAGACCTGGCTGGAGCGGATCCCCGAGTTCGAGCTGGTGGATCCGTCGTCGGTCACGTGGGCGGGCGGCCAGGTGCGCGGTCCGCGCCGCTGCATGGTGCGGTTCCCGACGGTGGCAACGCCCGCCTGAGCCGGCGGCCGCGGCACCCCCGCCGTCAGGCGGATCGGCCGGCCGTCGGGTGGTCGTGGCCCTCGACGTCGATCCTCGGCAGGAGCCGGTCGATCCACTTCGGAATCCACCAGTTGCGGTCGCCGAGCAGCTCCATCGTCGCGGGGACGAGGACCATCCGCACGATGGTCGCGTCGATGAACACCGCCAGCGCGAGCCCGAGGCCGAACAGCTTCAACTGCCGGTCGTAGCCGAGGACGAACGCGGCGAAGACGCACACCATGATGAGCGCTGCGGCGGTGATCACCCGCGCCGTCGCGGCCAGGCCGTCGGCCACCGCCTCGGCGTTGTCGCCGGTGCGGAGGTACTCCTCGCGCACGCGCGACAGCAGGAACACCTCGTAGTCCATGGACAGGCCGAACACGATGGCGAAGAGCATCATCGGGGCCCAGCTCTCGATCGGCCCGGCCTTGCCGACGCCGATGAGCCCCATGCCCCACCCCCACTGGAAGACCGCGACGACGATGCCGTATGCGGCGCCGATCGACAGCAGGTTCATGATCACGGCCTTGATGGGGACGAGCAGGCTGCGGAACACCGCCATCAGCAGCAGGAACGACAGCGAGAGCACGCCGATGAAGAGCAGCGGCATGCGCCGGCCGATCACGTCGGCGAAGTCGACGCCGGCGGCGGTGAAGCCGCCGACCTTCGCCTCGACGCCGGCCTGCGGGATCACGTCGTTGCGCAGCGTCCTGATGAGCGCCGTCGTGGCCTCGTCCTGCGGTGCGGTCGTCGGGTAGGCGATCACCAGCGAGAGCGAGCCGTCGGCCGACGCGGGGGTCGCCTGGGCGAACGCGACGCCCTCGACGCCGCCGATCGTCGCCGCGAACGCGTCGAGCGCAGCCGGATCGGACGCGGCATCGCCCTGCACGGTGATGAACAGCGGACCGTTGAAGCCCGGGCCGAACCCCTCGGCGAGCATGTCGTAGGCGCGGCGGATGGTCTGCGACTCGGGTGCGTTGCCGTTGTCGCCGAAACCGAGGCGGATGGAGGCGAGGGGCGCGCCGAGGACCAGCAGGGCGGCGGTCGCGGCGATGGCCGAGGTCCAGGGACGGCGCTGGACGAGCCGGCTCCACCGGTACCAGAAGGTCCGGTCCTTGGGCGTGCGGGCCCGCTGCGGGATCGGCCTGCGCAGGGGCGCGATCGCGAAGCTCGCGACGGTGACCGTGACGGCGGCGGCGACCGCGGCGAGGAAGATCGGCAGCGAGTGCAGGGACACGGCCGCGAACGCGACGACGACGAACAGCGCCAGTGCCGCCAGTGCCGCGCGCGTCGTGACGTCGATGCGGCGGCCCACCATCGCGAGGAGTGCGGGCAGGAGCGAGATCGAGGCGACCATCATCACGAGGACCCCGATCACGGCTCCGATGGCGAGGCCGCGGGCGAACGCCAGGCCCATGACGAACAGGCCGAGGAGCGAGATGATGACCGTGATTCCCGCGAAGATCACCGCGCGCCCCGACGTGTCGACGGCGTTGACGACCGCGTCCCCGACGGACATTCCGTCGCGCAGTCCCTCCCGGTAGCGGGTGACGATGAAGAGCGCGTAGTCGATGCCGACGCCGAGGCCGATCATGGCGACCAGCGACGTGGTGAAGTCGGGCATCGGCAGCACGTGGCTGAGCACCGTGACGAGCGAGGCGCCGACGCCGAGTCCGACGAGCGCGGTGCCGATGGGCAGGCCCATGGCGAGCACGGAGCCGAAGGCGAGGACGAGGATGATGACGGCCGCGAGCAGGCCGTAGGCCTCGCTGGCGGGCAACTCGAACGCGGCGAAGATGTTCCCCCCGTACTCGATCCGGAGGCCGTCGACCGCGTACTGCTCGCCGATCCGCTGAATCTCCT
Source organism: Acidobacteriota bacterium (assembly GCA_018969685.1). Lineage (GTDB taxonomy): Bacteria > Actinomycetota > Acidimicrobiia > Acidimicrobiales > Ilumatobacteraceae > UBA3006. Next base: position 8,527 of record JAGWXX010000037.1, read on the forward strand.
CGCCGAGCGCGGTCAGTTCGGCCTGCGACCGGATGGACGCGTCGATCGACGCGAAGGCCGTGGTGCCCGCCGAATTGATCTGGCCCGGGGCGTCGAACGGCGAGGTGACCGTGACCCCCTCGAGAGCGTCGACCTCGGCGAACAGCCCCGACATCGCGGCGCGGACCGCCTCCGTTTCCACGCCACCGGCCGACGCGAAGACGATCTCTCCGCTGAACCCCGCCCTCGCAGGGTTGTTCGCCTCGAGCAGCGCCTGCACGTCGCTCGACTCGCTCGCGGGGATCTCGAACTCGGTGGCGAAGTCCGATCCCATCGCGGACGACGCGAAGCCGATGGCCACGAGCAGGGGGAGCCAGATCCCGAGGACCATGAGGCGACGGCGGCGGACGCTGAAACGTGCGAGTGCGGCGAGCATGCAGGGGGTGCTTTCTGGTGGGGAGCGGATCCGCGGGGCGACTGCCCGGAGTGCGGCGTCCGTACGCTAGTTGGTGGACGCGCCGTGACGTGCGTCGTGCACTGGCGCGACGATCGGCGCGCCGCTCAGGTGACCGCGCGCCACGGCACGCCGGCCGGCCACTCGCCGATGCCGCCGCGCTCGTTCAGCATCCCCGCGAGCTCCCGGTTGGAGTGGCGCGAGCGCCAGGTGAGCATGTCCTGCGCGAGCGGGAGGACGACGGAGGGGTCGTCGACGGTGGTCCGCCAGGTCGGGTCTGCGGCGACGTCGAAGCAGAGCCAGGTGCCGTCGCCGAACTGCACGTAGGCGAGGTCGTCGTGGCGCCGCACCGCGAGGTGCTGCATCTCCAGCCGGCGGTCCCACGGCCAGTCGCGTGCCTGCATGCGGATGAAGAAGTGGCGCCAGTCGTATTCGTACGACGCGGCGGTGCGCCAGCCGTCGACGGCCCCGCCCGCGAGCAGCGGTCCGAGCGGAAGTCCGTCGCACTGCACGGGGACCGGCTGGCCGATCGCCTCGGCGATCGTCGGCATGACGTCGACGTTCTCGGTGAAGCGGTCGACGGTGGCGCCGCACCGGTCGGGGTTCCCCGGGTCGCGCACGATCCCGAGCACCCGGTAGCTCTGCTCGAAGAAGCCGAGCTTCTCCTTCAGGCCGTGGTCGCCGAGCTGCTCGCCGTGGTCGGCGGTGACGACGACGAGCGTCTCGTCCCATTCGCCGCGTTCCTCGATGGCGCGCCAGACGCGCCCGAGCTGCTCGTCGACGTCGCCGATCATCCCGTAGTACTGCGCGCGCATCCTGCGCATTCCCGCCTCGTCGGACGGCGCCCGTGCGGAATCGAGCTGCAGCGCGAAGTCGTGGAACGGGTGCCGGTCGGCGACGGGCTCGATGGGGAGGTCGACCTCGTCCTCCGCGTACGCGGTCGACCACCGTCCGGCGGCGGCATACGGAGGATGGGGGCGCAGGTAGCTCAGGTGCACGAACCAGCCGGACTCCTGCCGGCCGAGCCACGCGAGGAACCGGTCGGTGAGGAACGCCGAGATGCCGACCTCGGCGGGGCGCTCGGGCTCCGTGCGCAGCGCCTGCTGGGCATCCATCGGGACGTCGTAGCCGCGCTCGCGGAGGTGGGCGATCCACGGCTCGTGCGGCTCGGGGATGAACAGCTCGCAGTCGAAGCCGGGGAGGATCCCCTCGAACGACCCGAGTCGCCAGTCGTCGGGGCCGCTGGTGTCGCGCGGGTCCGCCGACTGGTCGGTGTACCCGAACAGCACGGGCCGGTAGCCGGCGCGGCGCGCGAGCATCGCCACGTTGTCGAAGCGGCGGTCGAGCGGCGTGCCGTTCGCCACCACGCGGTGGTTCATCTGGTACGTGCCGGTGTAGAGGCTCGCGCGGCCCGGCGAGCACGGCGCGCACTGGCTGTAGTGGCGCGCGAGGCGCACGCCCTCGCGCGCGAGACGGTCGAGGTTCGGCGTGCGCACGACGGGATGCCCCGCGACCGAGAGGCAGTCGGCGCGGAACTGGTCGAGCGTGACGAGCAGGACGTTCAGTGCCACTGCGGCGGAGCGTAGTGTCGGACGGGTGCAGCACCCCGTGAGCCGGCGCGTCGACGTCGGCCCCGTGCTGCGGATCGTGGAGTGGGCTGCGACGGACGGCCCACCGGAGCGTCCCGCGGTCGTGGCGGTGCACGGGCTGGCGTCGAATGCGCTGCTGTGGCGCGGCGCGGCGGAGGAGCTCTCGGCGCTCGGCTACCGCACCGTCGCCGTCGATCAGCGCGGGCACGGACGCAGCGACAAGCCCGACGGTGGCTACGACATGCGCACCGTCGCCGACGACCTCGCCCGCCTGCTCGAGTCGCTGCGCGACGACGGCATCGACCGGCCGGTGCTCGCCGGACAGTCGTGGGGCGGCAACGTCGTCGTCGAGCTGGCGCACCGCAGGCCCGACCTCGTGCGCGGCGTCGTGGCCGTCGACGGGGGCTTCATCCGGTTGCGCGACCACTTCGCCGGCTGGGACGAGTGCGCGGAGGCCCTCCGCCCGCCGCCCATCGCCGGAACGCCGGCCGCGGACGTGCGCGGCTGGATGCGCCGGGCGCACCCCGACTGGCCCGAGTCGGGCATCGACGGGACGATGGAGAACATGGAGCACATGGACGACGGGACCGTGCGGCCGTGGCTGACGCTCGAGCGCCACATGGCCGTTCTTCGCGGGTTGTGGGAGCACGATCCGCTCGAGCGGCTCGCCGAGACGGACGTCCCGGTGCTCTTCGTGCCCGCAGTCGGTGACGGACCGCGCGGCGAGCGGACGAGGGAAGCGGCGCTCCGCGCCGCCGCCGCGGCCCGCCGCGCGCGCATCGAGTGGTTCGACGGCGCCGACCACGACCTCCACGCGCAGATGCCGGCGCGGTTCGCCCGCACCGTCCACGATGCGGTCGAATCCGGGTTCCTCGCATGAGCGCGCAGCGGATCCTCGTCCTCATGGGGTCGGGCGAGACGGCACCGACGATGGTCGGCGTGCACCGCGAGCTCGCCGCGCGCCTCGGACCGTCGCCGCGCGCGGTGCTGCTCGACACGCCGTACGGGTTCCAGGAGAACGCGGCGGAGCTCGCGGAGCGCGCGGTCGAGTACTTCGCAACGAGCGTCAACCTGCGCATCGAGGTCGCGGGCCTGGGTCGCATGCTCGGCGCCGATCCGCTCGCGGTGGAGCGCGGCCTGCGCCTCGTCGCCGACGCGGACCTCGTGTTCGCCGGACCCGGATCCCCGACCTATGCGCTCCGGCAGTGGCACGGCAGCGCCGTCGCCGACCTCCTCGCCGCGAAGCTCCGCACGGGCGGCACCGTCACGTTCGCCTCGGCCGCGGCGCTCACGCTCGGCTGCCGCACGCTGCCGGTGTACGAGGTGTACAAGGCGGGCGCCGAGCCGCACTGGCTCGACGGACTCGACGTGCTCGCGACGGTCGGCATCTCCGCCGCGGTGGTGCCGCACTACAACAACGCCGAGGGCGGCCACCATGACACCAGGTTCTGCTACATGGGCGAGCGGAGGCTGGCGGAGCTCGAGCGCTCGCTGCCCGACGGCGCGTACGTGCTCGGCATCGACGAGCACACGGCGGCGGTGATCGACCTCGACCGCGGCGAGGTCCGCGTCGCGGGCAAGGGACACCTCACCGTCCGCACGTCGGACGGATCCCGCACGTGGCCGAGCGGATCGGTGCTCGACCTCGCGCTGTTGCAGCGACCGGGTGACGGCGGCGCGGTCTTCGTCGCGGCGCCCCCGGGGGCACCGTCGGCGCCGCGGGACCCCGATGGCCCGGCGGAGGCTGCTGATGCGTCGCTTCGATCGGCGACCGACCGGCTCTCGGCGGCGTTCGACGCTGCGCTGTCGGACGGGGACGCCGACTCGGCGGCGCGAAGCATTCTCGCGCTCGACGATGCGATCGCCTCGTGGTCGCGCGACACGTCGCAGAGCGACGACGCCGACTACGCGCGCACGGTGCTGCGCGGCATGGTCGTGGCCCTCGCCGGTGCTGCGACGCAGGGACTCCGCGACCCCGCAGAGGTCGTCGGGCCGTTCGTCGAGGCGCTGCTCGCCCTGCGTCGCGAGGTCCGTGCAGACAAGCTCTGGGCGGTGTCGGACCGCATCCGCGACTCGCTCGTCGAGTTGGGCGTCGAGGTCCGCGACGGCCACGACGGATCGACGTGGTCGCTGCGCGGCTGAGGGAGCTCGCCCGGCTCTTCCTGACGGTCGGCGTCGTAGGTGTCGGCGGCCCGGCCGCACACGTGGCGCTGATGCACGACCAGGTGGTGCGCCGTCGGGCGTGGCTGGGCGACGCCGAGTTCGTCGCGCTCGTCGGGGCCACGGCCCTCGTGCCCGGCCCGAACTCGACGGAACTGGCGATGGCGATCGGCCGGCGGCGGGCAGGTGCGCGCGGGCTCGCCGTCGCGGGCGCATCGTTCATCGCGCCCGCCGTGGCGATCGTCGCCGCGATCGCGTGGGTGTACGAGCGCTACGGCGCCCTGCCGGCCTCGGAGTGGATCCGCTACGGCACGCTGCCCGCCGTCGTGGCGATCGTGGCGGTGGCGCTCGTGCGGCTCGCACCGGTCGCGGCACCGTCGCCCGTGCTCGCCGCGTCGGCGGTCGCCGCCGGTGCGGCGTCGCTGGCAGGCGTCCACGACGTCGTGGCGCTGGTGGTCGCGGGGCTGCTGCCCGTCGCCGTGCGCGGTGCGTCGAGCCTCTGGTGCTCGCCGCTCCTGCTGCTGGCCGTGGTCGATCCCCGCAGGATCCTCGCGGTCTTCGCGATGATCGGCAGCCTCGTCTACGGCAGTGGCTACGTCCTGCTGGCGCTGCTCGAGCGCGAGCTCGTCGAGCGGCGCGGCTGGATCGACGAGGGCACGCTGCTGGACGCGGTGGCGGTGGGACAGGTGACGCCGGGGCCGGTGTTCAGCACGGCGACGTTCATCGGATGGCAGGTGGGGGGTCCGTGGGGTGCCGCGGCCGCGACGGTGGGCATCTTCGCGCCGAGCGTCCTCTTCGTCGCGGCGATGGAGCCGCTCGTCCGCCTGGCGAACCGCCGCCCGGCGCTCGGGTCGTTCCTCTCCGGGGTCGGCAGCGCTGCGATCGGGCTCATGGCCGTCGTGCTGGTGCGGATGGCAGGAGAGGCCGTCGCGGACGGCTGGACGGTTGCGATCGGGCTCGCGTCGTTGGCAGTGCTCCTGTGGACCCGTGTCAACTCGGCGTGGGTCGTCGCCGGCGCCTGTGCCGTCGGCGCAGTGGTGCGGTTCCTCGCGTAGCGGCCCGCGGCGCCCGCCCTGCCGGCCGACAAGGCCATCGCACTAGCCTGCGGTCACGCACCGGGCATCGTTGACCGAGTGCGCCGAGGGGGAAGGAGACCACGCGATGGCACGCACCGTCCGAGCCGCGCTGCTGCAGACCGATTGGACCGGCAGCAAGGACACGATGATCGACAAGCACGAGGCTGCCGCGCGGGAGGCCGCGAAGCAGGGCGCGCAGGTGATGTGCTTCCAGGAGCTGTTCTACGGCCCGTACTTCTGCCAGGTGCAGGACGCGCAGTACTACTCGTACACCGAGGCGATCCCCGACGGCCCGACGACGAAGCGCTTCCAGGCCGTGGCGAAGGAGCTGGGCATGGTGCTCGTGCTGCCGATGTACGAGGTCGTGCAGCCCGGGCTGTACTACAACACCGCGGCGGTCATTGACGCCGACGGCCGCTACCTCGGCAAGTATCGCAAGCAGCACATTCCGCAGGTCAAGGGATTCTGGGAGAAGTTCTACTTCACGCCCGGCACCGACGGGTACCCGGTGTTCGACACCGCGGTGGGCAAGGTCGGCGTGTACATCTGCTACGACCGGCACTTCCCCGAGGGATGGAGGGCGCTCGGCCTCAACGGCGCGGAGCTCGTGTTCAACCCCTCGGCAACGAGCCGCGGCCTGTCCGAGTACCTCTGGCGCCTCGAGCAGCCGGCATCCGCGGTCGCGAACATCTACTACGTCGGCGCGATCAATCGCGTGGGCATCGAGTCCGAGTACGGCGACGACGACTTCTACGGCCAGAGCTACTTCGTCGATCCGGAGGGGAAGATGGTCGGCGAGGTCGGCGACCCGCACAAGCCGGAGCTGATCGTGCGCGACCTCGACATGGACAAGATCAAGATGGTCCGCGACCGCTGGGCCTTCTACCGCGACCGCAGGCCCGACGCGTACGACGAGCTGGTGCGGCGCTGATTCGACCGCGCCGGCAGGGGGCCGGCGCACGACCGACAAGGGGGAGAGTGACATGGCACGGATCCTGATCAAGGGCGGCACCGTGGTGAGCCCGACGGGCCGACACGACGTCGACGTCCTCGTCGAGGGCGAGACCGTGGCGGCGCTGCTGCAGCGCGGCCAGGCCGAGGCGTTGGGCGTCGTCGCCGACAAGGTGATCGACGCGACCGGCAAGTACGTGGTGCCCGGCGGCATCGACGTGCACACGCACATGGAGCTGCCGTTCGGCGGCACCGCGGCCATCGACACCTTCGAGACCGGCACGATCGCGGCGGCATGGGGCGGTGTGACGACCATCGTCGACATGGCGCTGCAGCGCTACGGCGAGAACGTGCACGAGGGCCTCGCGGAGTGGCACCGCAAGGCGGGCGGAAACTGCGCGGTCGACTACGCCTTCCACCAGATCATCGGCGGCGTCGACGAGCAGGCGCTGAAGGACATGACGTACCTCGTCGAGCACGAGGGCGTCACGTCGTTCAAGCTGTTCATGGCCTATCCGGGCGTCTTCTACTCGGACGACGGCCAGATCCTCCGCGCGATGCAGACCGCCAGCGAGAACGGCGCGACGATCATGATGCACGCCGAGAACGGCATCGCCATCGACGTGCTCGTGCAGCAGCACCTCGCGAGGGGCGAGACCGACCCGAAGTACCACGGCATCAGCCGTCCGAGCCTGCTCGAGGGCGAGGCGACCAACCGCGCGATCGTGCTCTCGAAGGTGGCGGGCAACGTCCCGCTCTACATCGTGCACATGTCGGCCTCCGAGGCGCTCGAGGCGGTCGCGGAGGCGCGCGGCGAGGGCCTCAACGTCTTCGCCGAGACGTGCCCCCAGTACCTCTACATGACGCTGGAGGACCACCTCGCCCAGCCCGGCTTCGAGGGCGCGAAGTACGTGTGCTCCCCGCCGATCCGCAGCAAGCACGACCACAAGCACCACCACGCAGACCTCTGGAAGGGCCTGCGGATGAACGAGCTGGCGATCGTCTCGACCGACCACTGCCCGTTCTGCTTCAAGGACCAGAAGGAGCTCGGGCTCGGCAACTTCTCGAAGATCCCGAACGGGATGGGCGGCGTCGAGCACCGCATGGAGCTCATCTACCAGGGCGTCGTCACCGGTCAGATCACGCTCGAGCGCTGGGTCGAGACGTGCTCGACGACGCCTGCGCGCATGTTCGGCATGTACCCCCAGAAGGGCGTCATCGCGCCGGGATCCGACGCCGACATCCTGGTGTGGGACCCGAGGGGCAAGACGACCATCGGCATCAACGACAAGCACCACATGGCGATGGACCACTCGTCGTGGGAGGGCTTCAAGGTCGACGGCAAGGTCGACACGGTGCTCTCGCGCGGCATGGTGGTCGTCGAGGACGACACGTTCAAGGGCCGCAAGGGCCACGGCAAGTACATCAAGCGCGGACTCTGCCAGTACCTGAGCTAGCCGCGGAACGGGGGAACGGAATCGTGCAGCGAATCAGCCACTGGGTCGGCAACCGGGTCGTCCCCGGCACGTCGGGCCGCACCGGAAAGGTGTTCAACCCCGCGACCGGGGAGCAGCAGGCGGAGGTCGACCTCGCGAGCACCGCGGAGGTCGACGCCGTCGTGGCGTCCGCCAAGGCGGCGTTCGTGCAGTGGCGGGCGACGAACATGTCGCGCAGGGCCGAGGTCATGTTCCGCATGCGCGAGCTGCTCGACGCGAACCGCAAGGAGCTCGCGTCGATCCTGACACTCGAGCACGGCAAGGTCACCAGCGACGCGCTCGGCGAGATCGCGCGCGGCGTCGAGAACGTCGAGTTTGCGTGCGGCGTGCCGGCCCTGCTGAAGGGCGGCTACAGCGAGCAGGCGTCGTCGGGCGTCGACGTCTACTCCATCCGCCAGCCGCTGGGCGTGGTGGCGGGCATCACCCCGTTCAACTTCCCGGCGATGGTGCCGATGTGGATGTTCGCGAACGCGATCATGTGCGGCAACGCGTTCGTGCTGAAGCCGAGCGAGAAGGACCCGTCCGCGTCGATGTTCATCGCCGACCTGCTCCGACAGGCCGGCCTGCCCGACGGCGTGTTCAACGTGGTGCACGGCGACAAGGAGGCGGTCGACCGGATCCTCGTGCACCCGGACGTCTCGGCCGTCTCGTTCGTCGGCTCCACGCCGATCGCGAAGTACGTGTACGAGACGGGCACGCGCAACGGCAAGCGGGTGCAGGCGCTCGGCGGCGCGAAGAACCACATGCTCGTGCTGCCCGACGCCGACCTCGACATGGCCGCCGACGCCGCGGTCAGCGCCGCGTACGGCTCTGCCGGCGAGCGCTGCATGGCGGTGTCCGTCGTGCTGGCCGTCGAGAGCGTCGCGGACCGGCTCGTGGGCAAGATCGCCGAGCGGATCCCGAACATCAAGGTCGGTCCCGGCAGCGACCCGTCGTCGGAGATGGGCCCGCTCATCTCGCGCGAGCACCGCGACAAGGTCGCGGGATACGTGACGGGCGCGGCCGCGGAGGGCGCGAAGGTCGTGGTGGACGGCACGCCGAGGGCGGCGGGCGAGGGCTACTTCCTCGACCCCAGCCTGATCGACGGGGTGAAGCCGGGCATGCGCTGCTACGACGACGAGATCTTCGGACCGGTGCTGTCGGTGATGCGCGTGTCGGGCTACGAGGAGGGCCTGCGCACCATCAACGACAACCAGTTCGGCAACGGCACCGCGATCTTCACCCGCGACGGCGGCGTCGCCCGGCAGTTCCAGTTCGACGTGAACGTGGGCATGGTCGGCGTGAACGTGCCGATCCCCGTGCCGGTCAGCTACTACTCCTTCGGCGGCTGGAAGGCGTCGCTCTTCGGCGACCAGCACATGTACGGCCCCGAGGGCGTCACCTTCTACACGCGGACCAAGGTGGTCACGTCGCGCTGGCCCGACCCGCGCACGTCGTCCGTCGACCTCGGCTTCCCGCAGAACAGGTAGCCATGGAATTCGGGGTCGTCCTCCAGACCACGCCGCCGTCGTCGCGCGTCGTCGACCTGGCCCGCAAGGCCGACATGTTCGGGTTCACCTACGTGTGGACGTTCGACAGCCACATCCTCTGGCAGGAGCCGTACGTCATCTACAGCCAGATCCTCGCCGAGACCCGCAACGTGGTGGTCGGCCCGATGGTGACCAACCCCGCCACCCGCGACTGGACCGTCACGGCGAGCACGTACGCGACGCTCAACGAGATGTACGGCAACCGCACGGTGTGCGGCATCGGTCGCGGCGACTCGGCGGTGCGGGTGACGAACGGCAAGCCGACGACGCTGGCCACGCTGCGCGAGAGCATCCACGTCATCCGGGAGCTCGCAAACGGACGCGAGGTCGAGTACAACGGCTCGACGATCCGGTTCCCCTGGGCGGGGAGGAGCCGCTGCGAGGTGTGGGTCGCCGCGTACGGGCCGAAGGCCCTTGCGCTGACGGGCGAGGTCGGCGACGGGTTCATCCTCCAGCTCGCCGACCCGGCCATCACGGAGTGGACGATCGGCGCGGTGCGCAAGGCGGCGCGCGACGCGGGGCGCGATCCCGACAGCGTGACGATCTGCGTGGCGGCACCGGCGTACGTCGGCGACGACCTCGCCCACATGCGGGACCAGTGCCGCTGGTTCGGAGGCATGGTGGGCAACCACGTGGCGGACATCGTCGACCGGTACGGAGCCGACGGCCCGGTACCCAAGGCGCTGACCGACTACATCAAGGGGCGCCAGGGCTACGACTACAACCAGCACGGGCGCGCGGGAAACACCCACGCCGACTTCGTGCCGGACGAGATCGTCGACCGGTTCTGCATCCTCGGCGGCGTCGAGCAGCACCTCGCACGCCTGAAGGAGCTGAAGGAGATGGGCGTCGACCAGTTCGCGATCTACCTCCAACACGACGGCAAGGACCGCACCCTCGAGGCCTACGGGGAGTCGATCCTCCCCGCGATGCTGGAGCTGGGCAAAGCGAAGCAATGAGCCCGTTCGTCCGCCGCGCGGGGTACCGGACTGCGATGTTCGGGCTGGCCCTCGTCGTGGTGGCGGTGCTGTGGGAGGTCTACAAGCTGGTCGGCCCGGAGGACGGCGGCCGGCTGCTCGGAATCCCGGTCCTGCCGAGGTCGAACGACACGGCGATGCCGCACGTGTGGGACATGATCAGCCGGTACGGGCGCCCCGAGCGGCGCGCGAGCGAGACGAGGATCTGGACGGTCGTGCTCTCGGGCGCGTGGTACTCGTTCCGCCTGGCCCTCGCGGGGTTCGCCATCGGTGCGACGGTCGGCACCGGGCTCGCGGTGCTGATGGCGCGGTTCCGCACGGTCGAGCGGGGGCTGCTGCCCTACCTCGTCGCCTCGCAGACGGTGCCGCTCATCGCGCTCGCGCCGCTCGTGGTGGCGTGGGGCGGGCGCATCGAGATCGGCGGGTTCGTGTGGCCGAGGTGGCTGTCGGCGTCCGTGCTGGGCGCGTTCCTCGCATTCTTCCCGGTCGCCGTCGGCACCCTCCGCGGCCTCGCGAGTGCGCCGGCGGCCGCGATCGAATTGATGCAGAGCTACGGAGCGTCCTGGCGGCAGGTGCTGCTGCGGCTGCGGTTCCCGAGCGCCGTGCCCGCCATGGTGCCCGCGCTCAAGCTCGGTGCGTCGGGGGCCGTCGTCGGCGTGGTCGTTGCGGAGATCTCGACGGGGCTCAAGGGCGGCATCGGCCGCCTGATCATCGAGTACGCGCGCGAGGCGACGGCGGACCCGGCGAAGGTGTTCACCGCGGTGTTCGGAGCCGCGGGGCTGGGGCTGGCCATGGCCGGCCTCGTGGGGCTCGCGGACGTCGTGCTCATGCGCAACCGTCCCAAGGAGGCCGCGTGACGACCGGCGACGAACGGCGAGGAGGCCGGTGGTGACTGCAGTGCAGGCAATGGGGATCGGCAAGGTCTTCAACGAGGGCACGCCGCGCAGGGTGGACGCCCTCGTCGGCGTCGACCTGACGATCCGGGAGGGCGAGTTCGTGTCGCTGATCGGCCCGTCGG
>JAGWXX010000102.1 GCA_018969685.1 Acidobacteriota bacterium
GAGCGGCGGCGTCGGCGGCACGCGCGAGGGCGTCAAGTGCCTGCACGCGCACCTCGCCTCGTGGCTCGCCCGCGGCGACGATCCGGTCGGTGCGTGGACCGCGTCGCAGATCGGCGTCGTGCGCGGGGACTACGACGTCGCTCCCGTCCCCGGAACCGCTGCCGCGCACATCCCCGACCACGACGCCGCTGCGCCGGCCACCCGGCCCGTCGCCGCAATCGACGTCGGCACCAACTCCACCAACCTCCTCGTCGTCGCCGGCGACGGCAGCGAGCTGCTCCGCGAGTTCTCGACGACGAGGCTCGGCCGCGGCGTCGCGTCGTCGGGGGTGCTCGACGGCGGCGCCATCGACGACACCGTTGCGTGCCTCGCGCGCTACCGGTCGCTCGCCGCGTCGCTCGGCGCCGGAGACCCGGTGGTGGCGGCCACCGAGGCGTGCCGACGCGCCGCGAACGCCGTGGCGTTCCTCGACCGCGCGGCGGCTGCGTGCGGCACCAGACCCGAGGTGCTCGATCCCGCGCGCGAGGCGGCACTGACCTGGCGCGGCGCACTCGGGCGCCTGCCCTCCGTCGACGGCCCGACGCTGCTGGTCGACGTCGGCGGTGGCAGCACCGAGGTCGCGTTCGGCACGGCGGATCCGGTCCTGACGGCGAGCCTCGCGCACGGCGCAGTGACCGTCACCGAGTCCGAGCTGCACCACGATCCGCCGCGCCCCGAGGAGCTCCTGAACGCCATCGGCCACGCCTCGGACTTCGCCGAGGACCTCGCCCGCCAGCACCCCGAGCTCCTCGCTGCGGGGCGCGCCGTCGGCGTCGCCGGCACGGTTGCGACGATGGCCGCCCTCGACCTGGGACGGTTCGATCCCGCGTCGATCCACGGCCACGTGCTCTCCCGCGGCGCCGTCGAGGACGCATTCCGCGCGATCGCCACCGAGGCCATGGACGACCGCCGGCACAACCCCGGGCTGCCCTCCGACCGCGCCGACATCGTCGTCGGCGGGTGCTGCCTGCTGCTCGGCGTCATGCGCAAGCTCCGGATCGAGGAGCTCACCGTCTCCCTCGGCAACGTGCTCGACGGCCTCGTCATGGAACAATTGCGCGCGAGATGACGCGCCGCCCCCACCCCTCGGTCGTCGCCGTCGCGTCACCGATCCGCCTGTACGGGCGGCGCACCGTGCTGCGCCCGCTCGTCGCGCACGACTTCGAGGCCTGGAGCGAGGTGCGCACGCGCAACACGGAGTGGCTCGCGAAGTGGGAGCCGCTGCCGCCGCCCCACTCACCCGATCCCGCCCGTAGCCGCGAGGCGTTCGCCGGCAGGTGCTCGGCGCGCGACCGCGAGAGGCAGTCGGGCAGCGGCTACGCGTTCGGCATCTTCGTCGACGGACGGCTCGCCGGCGAGATCAACCTGAACAACGTGCTGCGAGGCGCGATGCAGGGTGCGACCATCGGCTACTGGATCGACGAGGCGCGGGCCGGGCGCGGCTACATGGCCGAGTCCGTCGTGGTGCTGGCACAGTTCGCGTTCGACGAGCTGCGCCTGCACCGGCTGGAGATCTGCATCATCCCGCGCAACCGCAACAGCAGGCGCGTGATGGAGAAGCTCGGCATCCGCGAGGAGGGCGTCGCGGAGCGGTTCCTCGAGATCAACGGCACGTGGGAGGACCACGTGCGATACGGATTCACCGTCGAGGAATGGCGCGAGCGCCGCGACGAGCTCGCGTCCGTGTGGCTCTGACCGCGGCGGCTAGCGGCTGCTGATCCGCGCCTGCAGCCGGGCGAGGCGCTCGGCGAACCACGGCTGACGGGTGCTCCAGATCTGCGGATCCAGCTCGCGCGCGACCGCGTCGTCGTGCGACCCGACCTGCGCCATCGCGGCGATGGTGCGCTTCACCTCGACGGCGAGCTCCCTCGGTGCCGCCGCTGCACGGGCGGCCAACGTCCGCGCCTCCTCCATCAACGTCGCGTCGTCGACGCAGCGCCACGCCAACCCGGTCCTCACCGCCTCCTCGGCGTCGAGCACCTCGCCGAAGAGCACCGTCGCGGCCGTCGCCTGCGGCCCGACCGCGCGGCGCATCATCCACGTGTGGCCACCGCCGGGGTGGATGCCCAGCTGCAGGAACCGGGTGTCGAAGCGCGCCCTTCGGCCGACGATTCGGACGTCGCAGCAGAGCGCGAGGTTCATCCCCGCGCCCACGGCCGGACCGTTCACCGCCGCGACCGTCGGCAGGGGGCAGCGCGACACCCGCATGAAGCCCTCGTAGATCGACATCAGCGATGCAGGAGTCGACTCCGCGAGGTTGCCGAGGTTCGCACCCGCACAGAACGCGGGGCCGGCGCCCGTCACGACGACGGCCCCCACGCCGCCGTCGGATTCGAACCGGTCGAGTGCACCGACGATGCCGTCCACCATCGCCGCAGTGAGCGTGTTGCGTTCGTCCGGGTTGTTGAGGACGAGGATCCCCACGCCTCCGATGATCTCCGTGCGCACGACCGCCATGAGGGCAACCATAGACGCACCTCCGACCTACCGCTCCGCCGCCGCACGATGTACCCTCGTCCCAGTGCTCGACCACGTGTTCACCGACGCGATCAGCGCGCTCCGCGACGCCTTCGCCAAGGCGTACCTCGAGCGGCAGGCCTTCGAGGAGCACTTCCAGTCCGACATCCTCGTCGGCGACCTCGTGTGGGAGACGAGCTACGGACTCCCCGGCGAGGGCAGCCCGCCGCGCGTGCTCTCCCACATCATCTTCAACTGGCCGAGCTGGAGCCAGGCGATGTATCGCCGGTGGTATGTCGAGGAGGTCTTCGACCTCCCGCCCGCCATCGACATCGAGGTCGTCTTCCGCGTGCAGCGGCTGGCCGGCCAGCCCGACGCCTCCGTCGCCGACGCGGTCGCCGGGCCGACGAGCCCGCCCATCGGGTCGGGGGTGCTCGAGCGCCTGGGTGCGACCGTCGAGATCCTCCACCCCGCCGGCGAGGCCCCCGAATTCGCCATCGAGGTCGCGTACGAGGGGTCCTACGAGCTCGCCGAGGAGACGCTCGCCGACGGCTCGAGCGCGCTCCTCGACGACCATTTCGGCGCCCTGGGCGGGTGGATCGCCTCCACGCTCGTGCGCCTCGGCGACCTCGGACTCGCCCACCTACCCGCGGAGGATGCATGACCGCTGCACGACGACCGTCCCGATCCCACCGGAACTCGCCGGATGAACGTCAGGTATCCACGCCTTCCGCGACGCGTCGGGTAGCGTCTCCCC
>JAGWXX010000038.1 GCA_018969685.1 Acidobacteriota bacterium
GCAGCGCCGGCTGCGACGACACCGGCGACAGCAGCACGTCCCAGCCGTCGGCCCACCACTGCTGCATCGCGCGGCGGAACTGCACGGTCGCCGCGACCGACGACGCGTAGTCGACCGCGCTGAACCTCCTGCCGAACGACGCCATCGCCATGTTCACCGGCTCGACGTCGCCGTCGCGCAGTTCGCGTCCCAGCACCGACGACACCCAGTCCACCGACGCCGCGATGTTCGTGCTCCACAGCGCGCTGAACCGCGGGGTGAACGACTCGTCCTCCAGCACCACGGGCCACGCCTCCTCGACGCGGTGGCCCAGCCTCTCCAGCAGCGCGGCCGCGACGCGCACCGCCTGCACGCAGCCGTCGTGCACCGGCACGCCGTCGAAGCGGTGGTCGAGCACGCCGATGCGCAGCTGCCGCGGGTCGCGCTCGAGCTCGTCGACGTAGGGCCGGAGGGGGGAGGGAGCGATCACCCGGTCGCCGGTGGCGGGACCGTGCGTCGCATCGAGGAACGCCGCGCAGTCGCGCACCGTGCGCGACACCACGTGCTCGACGCCCAGGTTCGCCTCGTCGCGCGACGGCGCCATGGAGATGCGTCCCTGGCTGGGCTTGAGTCCCACCAGTCCGCAGCACGACGCGGGGATGCGGATCGACCCGCCGCCGTCGCTCGACTGCGCCACCGGCACGATGCCCGCGGCGACCGCCGCGGCGCTGCCGCCGCTCGAGCCCCCGGCCGTGCGCGACGGATCCCACGGGTTGCGCGTCGGGCCCCACGCCAGCGGCTCGGTGACGGGCAGGCTGCCGAACTCGCAGGAGTTCGCGCGCGCGAACGGCACCGTGCCCGCGCGCACCAGCCGCTCCACCTGCGCGCTCGTCTCGGTGCACCGGTACCCCGCGGCCTTGAGCGCCGCGTTGCCGTTGGTGAGGGGCGTGCCGTGCAGCTGCGCGTGCAGGTCCTTCAGCAGGATGGGCACGCCGCGCAGGGGCTGGCCGTCGTCGGGCAGCGTGCGCGCGGCCTCGCGAGCCTCGTCGATCCACGACACGGTGACCGCGTTGACCGCCGGGTTCAGCCGCTCCATGCGGGCGATCGCCGCGTCGAGCAGCTCGAGCGGGGTGGCCTCGCCGCGAAGCACGAGCGCGGCCTGCTCCGTCGCCGGCATCCACTGCAGCTCGTCCGACGCGCCACCCATGTCCGTCCTCCGTCCCGTTCCCGCCACTGTTGTAGCGTGCCGGCAGTGACGGACGGAACCCCGGGGGAGTCGCGCGTCACCGCCCGCGACGTGCTGCGCGCGCCCGCACCGCGCTTTCTCCTCGCGGGCAACTTCCTCGTGCACACCGCCGTGGCGGTGCAGGCCACCACGCTGGTCAAGCACGTGTACGACACCACCGGCCGCGAGATCGACATCGGCTGGATCGGCCTCGCCGAGTTCCTGCCGATCGTCGCCTTCGTGCTGCTCGCCGGCAGCGCGGCCGACCGATACGACCGCAAGCGCGTCGCGCTGCTCGCGCTTGCCGGGGAACTCGCGTCGTCGCTGTTGCTCGTCGCGCACTCGATCGGCGGGTCGGGCTCGGTGTGGCCGTTCTTCGCCGTCGCGGTGCTGTTCGGCACGAGCCGCGCCTTCCTCTCGCCCGCGGCGCGCGCGATGTACCCGATGGTCGCGCCCGAGGGCGGCCTCGCCCCGCTCGTCGCCATGACGTCCGCGGTGTGGACCTCGGCGATGATCGTCGGGCCGGCCGCGTCGGGCCTGCTGTACTCGATCGACCCCGCGGTGTCGTACGGCACGGCTGCCGTGCTGTCCCTCGGCGGCGGCCTGTTGATCTCGCGCGTGCGCTACCAGCGTCCGGCGGCCAGGTCCGAGCGGCCGTCGCTGCGCTCCGCGATGGAGGGCCTCCTGTTCATCCGCCGCACGCCGATCCTGTTCGCGGCCATCGCCCTCGACCTCTTCGCGGTGCTGTTCGGCGGTGCGGTCGCGTTGCTCCCCGTGATCGCGACGGAGCGACTGGGGGTGGGCGACGTCGCGTACGGGTGGCTGCGCGCCGCCGTCGGCATCGGAGCCGCGACGGTCGCGGTGGTCCTCGCGATCAGGCCGCTCCGACGGCGCATCGGCACTGCGCTCCTCGTCTCGGTCGGCGTCTTCGGCGCGGGCACGATCGTGCTCGGCGCGACGACGAGCTACTGGATCGCGTTCGCCGCCGTCGCAGTGCTGAGCGGCGCCGACATGGTGAGCGTCTTCATCCGCGGCACGTTGGTGCCGCTCGTGACGCCCGACGACAAGCGCGGCCGCGTGTCGGCGGTGGAGAACGTCTTCATCGGCGCCACCAACGAGCTCGGCGCGTTCGAGTCG
This sequence comes from Acidobacteriota bacterium, assembly GCA_018969685.1. Classification (GTDB taxonomy): domain Bacteria; phylum Actinomycetota; class Acidimicrobiia; order Acidimicrobiales; family Ilumatobacteraceae; genus UBA3006. The sequence goes on from JAGWXX010000038.1 coordinate 2,342, forward strand.
GGCGTGGTGTCGCAGGCCATCGGCGCCCAGGCCACCGTCGTCGGCGGGGGCATCGCCACGCTCGGCGTCGTCGCCGCGTGGTGGGTGTGGTTCCCGTCGCTGCGCCGCATCGACCGGTTCGACGACCTCGACGCCGCGCCGCAGCGGTGACGGCCGTCGCCGGACGGGCAGGGGTACAGTGCCGGCACGTGGCGCGCTGCGCTGCGGGCACCGCATGAGACGCCCCCCGCTCCTCGCCGCCGTCACCGTCGTCGCGGCTCTCGCCCTGCCTGCGTGCAGCGTCCTGCCCGGCACCGACGGCTACCTCGAGGGCGTCGGGCGCATTCCCGGCGGCGACTTCGAGTCGATCGTCGCGCTGCCCGAGGGCGTGGCCGTCGACTTCCCCGAGCTCGCGGGCGACCCGCTCGGGCGCAATGCCGAGGGCACGCGCCTGCTGATGATCGGCGACTCCATCCTCGCCAGCACCTCCAGCCGCTACGGCGACGAGATGTGCGGCACGCTGACCCAGCTGGGCTGGGACGTCGCGCTCGAGGCCGAGGCGGGCAGCTTCGTGAACTTCGGGCAGAAGGTGCTGCGCAACCGGTTCGACGAGGGATGGGACGCCGTCGTCGTGTTCCTCGGCACCAACTACGACGGCAACGCGGCGAACTACGAGACCCGCCTGCGCGACGTCGTCGAGACCGTGTGGCCGCTCCCCGTGCTCCTGCTCACCACGGGCACCTTCCGCGCCGAGCAGCGGGAGGTGAACGACGTGATCTGGGCCGTGCGCGACTCGTACGACCACGTCACCGTCCTCGACTGGTCGCGGATCCTCGAGGCTGGCGGGCTGCTGTCCGACGACGGCGTGCACCTCAACCGCAACGGACGGCGCGTCATTGCGTCGGCCATCGCCCGTGCCGTCCAGTTCGCACCCACCGACCAGCCCGGCACCTGCCTCGACGCGAGGTTCCGCGACGACTCGAAGGTGAAGGATGCGATGCCCACCGACGAAGAGGTCGCGGGGGGCGAGCCGACCGACCCCACCGTGGCGCCCGACGCTCCGGCACCGGAGACCACCGTCCCGTAGCGGTACGGTGTGCCGATGCGCATCGGCATCTTCTCCAGCTCCTCCGACGGCACGATCGACGGCTACGTCGCGGAGGCGCGGGCCGCCGAGCGCGACGGATTCGCCAGCTACTGGGTCGCGCAGATCTTCGGTCCCGACGCGCTCACCGTGCTCGGCACGGTCGGCCGCGAGGTGCCGCGCATCGAGCTCGGCACCAGCGTCGTGCCCACCTACCCGCGGCACCCGATGATGCTCGCGCAGCAGGCCCTCACCGCGAACGCCATGTCGGGCGGCCGGCTGTGCCTCGGCATCGGGCTGAGCCACAAGGTCGTCATCGAGGACATGATGGGCATGTCGTTCGACAAGCCCGTGCGCCACATGCGCGAGTACCTGTCGGTGCTGGTGCCGCTGCTCGAGGAGCGGCGCGTGTCGTTCGCCGGCGAGACGTACACGACGCACGCCGGACTCGACATCGCAGGCGCCAGCCGCCCCGGCCTCGTCGTCGCGGCCCTCGGCGAGCAGATGCTGTCGCTCGCCGCGCAGCGCGCCGACGGCACCCTCACCTGGTGCACCGGCCCCGCCACGCTGCGCTCGCTCACGGTGCCCACCATCCGCGCCGCCGCCGAGCGCCACGGCCGGCCCGCGCCGCGCGTGATCGCCGCGCTGCCGGTGTGCGTGACGTCCGACGTGGCGGGCGCCCGTGCGCGCGCCGCCGAGGTCTTCGCGGTCTACGGGCAGCTGCCCAGCTACCGCGCGATGCTCGACCACGAGGGCGCGGCCGGACCGGCCGACATCGCGATCGTGGGGTCGTCCGCCGAGGTCTCGGAGCGCATCGCCTCGCTCGCGGGCGACGGGGTCACCGACTTCGCGGCGGTCGAGTTCGGCGCCACCCCCGACGAGCGCGCAGCGACCCGCGCCGCGCTGGTCTCGCTGCTGAAGCGGTAGCCCCGATCGGGGAGTCGGCGGAGCCGGTCAGCGCAGCGCGACCGGCGTGCCGTCCACCATGTCGAAGAAGTCGTTGCCCTTGTCGTCGACCACGATGAACGCGGGGAAGTCGCGCACCTCGATCCTCCACACGGCCTCCATGCCGAGCTCGGGGTACTCGAGCACCTCGACCTTGGTGATGCAGTCCTGCGCGAGCCGCGCCGCCGGCCCGCCGATCGACCCGAGGTAGAAGCCGCCGTACGCCTTGCACGCCTCGGTCACCTGCCGCGACCGGTTGCCCTTGGCGAGCATCACGAAGCTGCCGCCCGCGGCCTGGAACTCGGCGACGTACGAGTCCATGCGGCCCGCGGTGGTCGGCCCGAACGCACCGGACGCATAGCCCTGCGGCGTCTTGGCGGGGCCCGCGTAGTACACGCAGTGGTCGCGCAGGTACTGCGGCAGGCCCTGACCGGCCGCGAGCCGCTCGCGGATCTTGGCGTGCGCGATGTCGCGCGCCACCACCATCGGACCCGTCAGCATCACGCGCGTGCGCACCGGGTGGCGCGAGAGCAGTGCGCGGATCTCGTCCATCGGCCGCGTCAGGTCGACCGACACGACGTCGCCGTCGAGCTCGGCCTCCGTGACCTCGGGCAGGAAGCGCGCCGGGTCGGTCTCGAGCTGCTCGAGGAAGACGCCCTCGCTCGTGATCTTGCCGAGCGCCTGGCGGTCGGCGCTGCACGACACGGCCATCGCGACGGGCACGGATGCGCCGTGCCGCGGCAGGCGCACCACGCGGACGTCGTGGCAGAAGTACTTGCCGCCGAACTGCGCGCCGATGCCGGTCTGCTGCGCGAGCGAGAGCACCTTCGCCTCCAGCTCGACGTCGCGGAACCCGTGCCCGGCGCGCGAGCCCGACGTCGGCAGCGAGTCGAGGTAGCGGGTGCTCGCGAGCTTGGCCGTCTCCATCGCGTGCTCGGCCGACGTGCCCCCGATCGCGACGGCGAGATGGTAGGGCGGGCACGCGGCGGTGCCGAGCGTCTTCATCTTCTCGAACAGCCAGGGCAGCAGCGTCGCCTCGTTGAGCAGCGCCTTCGTCTCCTGGAAGAGGTAGCTCTTGTTCGCCGACCCGCCGCCCTTGGCGATGAAGAGGAACGTGTACTCGTCCCCGGCGACGGCCTGCACCTTGATCTCCGCGGGCAGGTTGGTGCCGGTGTTCACCTCGTCGTACATCGTCAGCGGCGCCATCTGGCTGTAGCGCAGGTTGCTCGTCTGGTACGTGTCGTACACGCCGCGCGAGATCGCCTCCTCGTCGCTGCCGCGCACCACGACGAACTGCCCCTTCTTCGCCTTGATGATCGCGGTGCCCGTGTCCTGGCACATCGGCAGGATCCCGCCGGCGGCGATGCCCGCGTTCTTCAGCAGGTCGAGCGCGACGAAGCGGTCGTTGGCGCTCGCCTCCGGGTCGTCGAGGATCCGGGCGAGCTGCGCGAGGTGCGACGGCCGCAGGAGGTGGGCGATGTCGCGCATCGCCACCTGCGTGAGCATCGCGATCGCCGACGGCTCGACGACGAGGAAGCGCCCGAGCGCGGTGTCGACGGTGGAGACGCCGTCGGTGCCGAGCAGCCGGTACTCGGTCGTGTCGTCGCCGAGCGGCAGCAGGTCGACGTGCTGGAAGGGCTCCTGCGCCGGCATCAGACCGGCGAGCCGGCGAACGCGCCCGGGTCGCCCGCCGCGGGGATCTGCGGCGCCGACCACTGCACGGCCGTCGCGATCTCCTTGGCGACCGCGCGCCACTCGGCGGGGTTCCAGCCCTCCGCCTTGGCCTGCACGGTGCCGTCGATGCGCAGGAAGACGAACGAGGGAAGCCGGCCGACGCCCATCTGCCTCGTCAGCGAGCGGTCGGGGTCGACGAACACGAGGAACTCGTCGGCGAGCGGCCCGAGGAAGCGGCGGGCGTCGTCGGCCGGGGCGGTGACGACGAAGTTCACCCTCGTCGCGGCCCCGGCGAACTGCCGCATGATGCGTGCCGCGGTGGAGAGGATCCACGCGCTCTCGTGCGTGTAGGGGTCGATCACCACGGACGCGAAATGGAACGTGGTGAGCCACTCGCGCAGCGGGCGGGGCTCGCCCTTCAGCGGGGTGAACGTGGAGTCGAGGGAGGGACCGGTCGCCACGGCGCCTGACGGTAGCGGAAGTAGCGTCCCCGAGGTGCACCCGATGGAGGTCCTCCGCTGGGTGGCCGACCTGTCGGGGGCGGATCCGGCCGACCTCGTGGCCGAGTCGGCGTCCGCGATGCGCGCGCTGTCGCACGACCCTGCCGCGCTGGTGCTGGTGGCGCGGCGGCTCGTCGACCACCACCCGACCTGCGGCCCGCTGTGGTCGATGTGCGCCCGCGCGATGACCTCGGCGGACCCGTCCGCCATCCTGTCCGAGTCGGCCCGCGCGGCCGCGCGCGACGGTGCGCAGGCGCGGGCCGACGACCTGCTCGAGTCCGGCGACGGTGCCCGCCCGGCCGTGCTGGCGGTGCAGGCCTGCGCGATGGGCGATGGCAGCGTGCTCGCGATCGTCGAACCGAAGGACGACCGTCGCGCGGCGCGCGCCCGCATGGAGGGCCGCGAGACGTGGCTGGTCGTGCCCGCCGGCGCGTGCGTGCCCCGGGTGATGTGGGACGAGATGCTCCGCCGCGCACCCGCTGCGGAGGTGCTCGCGGTCGCCGATGCGGACCTCGTGGTGCGGTCGTCGGGCACGTGGCCCGCGCGGTCCTGGCGCGCCGAGCCCGAGTGCCCTCCGTGCCCCGGGCTGCTCGCGGGCGGCGCACGGTAATCTCGCCGCATGTCGCCCCGCTCCAAGGATCTTCCCCGCCGTTCCTGCCTCTCGGTCCCCGGATCGTCGGAGAAGATGATGGGCAAGGCGCCCGGCATCCCCGCCGACATGGTGTTCCTCGACCTCGAGGATGCGGTGGCGCCGAGGGAGAAGGAGGCGTCGCGCGCGAAGGTGGTCGAGGCGATCCGCGGCCACGAGTGGGGCGACAAGGTCCTGTGCGTGCGCGTCAACGACTGGAGCACGAAGTGGACCGCCTTCGACATCGTCGAGGTGGTCGGCAACGCGGGCCCGCGGCTCGACGAGATCATGCTGCCGAAGGTCGAGTCGGCCGCGCAGGTGGTGGCCGCCGACATGCTGCTGCGCCAGGTCGAGGTGCGCGCGGGCCTGCCCGTCGGGCACATCGGCATGGAGGTGCAGATCGAGACCGCCCGCGGCCTGATCAACGTCGAGGAGATCTGCGCGGCGAGCCCGCGGCTCGAGACCGTGATCTTCGGGCCGGCCGACTTCGCCGCCAGCATGGAGATGCCGGTGCTCACGGGCGGCGTGCAGATCCCGTCGTACCCGGGCGACCATTTCCACTACGTGTTCAGCAAGATCCTCATGGCCGGGCGCGCCAACGGCCTGCAGGTCATCGACGGCCCGTTCCTCTACGTCCGCGACCAGGACGCGCTGCGCGACTACGCCGCGCGGACGCGCACGCTCGGCTACGACGGCAAGTGGGCGCTGCACCCCGACCAGGTGACGGTGCTGAACGACGTCTTCTCGCCCACCCAGGAGCAGTTCGACAAGGCGTGGGACATCATCGACGCCTACCGCGACGCCACCGAGGGCGAGGGCAAGGGCGCCGTGATGTTCGGCACCGAGATGATCGACGAGGCCAGCCGCAAGATGGCGCTCAAGTTCATCTCGCGCGGCGAGCGCGCCGGACGCGTGCGCACGCCCAAGTGAGCGCGCGCTTCGACGCGATCCTCTTCGACGCGGGCGGCATCTTCGTCGTCCCCGACCCCGGCACGCTCGGAGCGGCGGTTGCGCAGCTGGGCGGCGGGCGCGAGCCCGAGCGCATGGTGCGCGCGCACTACGCCGGCATGGCGGCGCTCGACGACCACGCGCTGTCGACCTCCGCGCACTCGATCGACTCGTTCAGCTGGGACACCTACCGCGGCGCGTTCGCCCGGTGCGCCGGGGTGCCGGACGCGCGGATCGGCGAGGCGGTCGAGCGGCTGCGGCTGCTGTACTCGCCGTTCCTCTGGCGCTTCCCGCTGCTCGAGTCGGTGTCGGCGCTGTGGCGCCTGCACCTGCGCGGCACGCCGATCGGCGTGGTGTCCAACGCCAGCGGCCAGATCGAGGCGACGCTCGCCAGCCAGTGCGTCGCACAGGTGGGCCCGGGCGCGGGGGTGCCGGTGCTGATCGTGACCGACTCGCACGTCGTCGGTGCGTCGAAGCCCGACCCGCGCATCTTCGACGATGCGATCGCGCTCCTCGCGGCGAAGGGCATCGGCCCCGACCGCACGGCATACGTGGGGGACAGCTACGTCAACGACGTGGGAGCGGCCCGCAACGCGGGGATGACGGGCATCCTGCTCGACCCCCACGGCGACCGCGCGCACCTCGACTGCGAGCGCATCGGCTCGCTGCACGAACTCGTCGCGTTCGTCGCCTGACGGTCCGCCCGGGACGGCGTCGCCAGGGGCGGGCGCGGGAGGCGGGGCCGCGCTAGGCGGCGGCGGTCTCGGCCATGCGGCGCGCGATGACCTTCAGGCAGAGCGTCTCGTCCGCGCCCTCGAAGATCGACAGCACGCGGGCGTCGACGAACAGGCGGCTGACGGAGTACTCCTCGGCGTAGCCGTAGCCGCCGTGGATCTGCATCGCCTCGCGCGTCACCCACTCGGCGGCCTTGCAGACGTACGCCTTCACCATGCTCGCCTCGGTGGCGCCCTCGCCCTTGCCCATCATGCGCGCCACGGCGTAGCTGAACTGGCGCGACGCCTGCACGACGGCGGCCATGCGGCCGAGCTTCACCCGCGTCAGCTGGTACTCGTCGATCGAGCGGCCGAACACCGCGCGGTTCGCGGCGTAGTCGCGCGCCGCCTCGTACGCGGCCTGCATGACCCCCACCGCTCTCGCGGCGGTCTGCAGCCGGCCGTTCTCGAAGCCCTCCATCTGGAAGTAGAAGCCCTTGCCGAGCCCGTCCTCCTCGCCGATGAGGTGATCGGCCGGCACCCACCACGAGTCGAGCGCGACCTCGTACGAGTGCATGCCGCGGTAGCCGATCGTGTCGATGGGCCGGCCCTCCATGCGCCCGCCGCCGGGCTGTGAGAACGAGAAGCCGTGCGACTCGCCGAGGGGCTTGGGCACGATGAACACGCTCAGGCCGCGGTGCGCCTTCGAGCGGTCGGGGTCGGTGCGCGCCAGCAGCATCAGCACGTTGGCGCGCGCGGCGAACGTGCACCACGTCTTGACGCCGCTGATCGACCAGCCGGGCGCGCCTTCGGGGCCGGTCGCCCGTACGGCGGACGTCATGAGGCTGGCGACGTCGCTGCCGTAGTCGGGCTCGGTCACGGCGACGGCGGCCATCACCTCGGTCGTCGCGAGCTTCGGCAGCCAGTGCTGCTTCTGCGCCTCGGTGCCGCCGCGGACGAGTGCGCGGGTGAGGATCTCCGGCCGGGTGATGAGCGAGCCGCCGATGCCGAGTGAGGCGCGCGAGAGCTCCTCGGTCGCGATGCAGCTGGCCATGTACTCGCCGTCGCCGCCCTCGCTGTACCCGCCGTACTCGGTCGGCACCGACAGGCCGAACGCGCCGAGCTCGGCGAGACCCGCGATGATCTCCTCCGGGACGTCGCCGTTGCGCCGGTGCACGTGCTCTGCGCGCGGGGCGATCTCCTTCGAGGCGAACGCGCGGAAGGTGTCCTGCACCATCTCGAACTCGCCGTCCAGGTGGCGCGGACCGGGCGCCTCCGCGAGCGACGAGAGGAACGCCGGGTCGCGATAGGTGGCGACGAACGGTCCGGCCGCGGCGAACGGCGACGCGCCGAGCCCCCACAGCTCCTCGCGTCCCACGAGCCGCGCCGTGACCTCGGCCACCATGTCGGCGACGAACGCGCAGGTCAGCGCGGCCTCGGCCTCGCCCTTCGCGCCGTAGTCGAGCATCGAGCGCGCCGTCTCGGCGGCGGACGCGGAGTGCGCGAGGTCGTATGCGACCACCTGCTGCACGTCGGGTCCGCCGGCGGCGACCATCGCACGCACCGCCGCATCGATGGCGCGCTGCACGAGATCGATGGCCTCCGCCGCCCGTTGCAGATCGGCGCGGGGCGAGGGGGCGTCCATGCGGCGAAGCGTACTGATCGCGCCGAATTGCGGCGAACCGTGCGAGCCGGACCACCGACGTAGCATGTGCGAATGGCGGCGGTGAGCCGGGTGAGGGCGCGGCTCCGGGCCCTCTTCGCGACGGCCAAGTGGGTGATCTTCGGGCTCGTCACCTACTTCTTCGTGCTGCCGTTGATCCCCGGGTTCCGCAGGGCCGTGACCGAGTTGTCGCAGGTGGAGGCCCCGTACCTGCTGGCGGGATTTGCGCTGCAGATCGTCGCGCTGTTCTCGTACTCCCTGCTGACGAAGGCCTCGCTGTCCGAGGGGCTCGACCACCTCTCCGTGGTGCGGCTGTTCCGGATCCAACTGAGCACCAAGTCGGTCGGCAACGTCCTGCCCGGCGGCAGCGCGGCGTCGAGCGCGCTCGGCTACCGCCTGCTGCGCCTGTCGGGGGTGTCGGGCCCCGACGCCGGGTTCGCGCTGGCAACCGCGGGTCTCGGTTCGGCCGTCGTCCTGAACCTCATCCTGTGGGTGGGCCTCATCGCCTCGATCCCCGGGCGGGGCGTGAACCCGCTCTACGGCACCGCCGCGATCATCGGCGTGATCGTCATGCTCGTCGCAGCCGCGCTGATCTTCGGCGTGGTGGACGGCCAGGGGCGCGCCGAGCGCGTGCTGCGCTGGATCGCCGCCAAGCTGCGCCTCGACCCTGACCGCGCCGCAGACGTGCTGCGCCACCTCGGCGACCGCCTCCTGGCGCTCGCGGCCGACCGTCGCCTGCTCGTGCGCGTGCTCGCGTGGGCGACGCTGAACTGGCTGATCGACGCGGCGTCGCTGTGGGTCTTCCTCCGCGCCTTCGGGCAGAGCGTGCCGGCCGACGCGCTGATCGTGGCCTTCGGGTTGGCCAACATCGTGTCGGTCGTGCCGATCACGCCGGGCGGCCTCGGCATCGTCGAGGGCATCTACATCCCCACGCTCGTGGGGTTCGGGCTCACCCGCAGCGGGGCGACGCTGGGAGTGCTGACGTACCGCATCGCCCAGTACTGGCTGCCGATCGCGATCGGCGCCGTCGCGTACCTCTCGCTGCGCGTCGGACCGTTCGCCATCGAGCGGCGCGACGCACTTCGGCCGCTGCGCAGCGAGGCGCGCGACGCGGCAGCGGGCGTCCGGAACGACGAGGGGTAGGTTGAGGCCATGACCGTGCACGAACGACCCTTCGGACGGTGCCTGGAGGACTTCGTCCCGGGCGACGTCTACCGCCACTGGCCGGGCAAGACCGTCACCGAGGCCGACGACCACCTGTTCTGCATGATCACGATGAACCACCATCCGCTGCACACCAACGACTGGTTCGCGTCGCGCAGCGTGCAGGGCCGCAACGTGGTGGTGGGCAACCTCGTCTACTCGCTCGTGCTCGGCATGAGCGTTCCCGACGTGAGCGGCGCGGCGATCGCCAACCTCGAGGTCGAGACGCTGCAGCACAAGTTCCCCACGTTCCACGGCGACACCATCCACGCCGAGACGCGGGTGCTGAAGGTGGAGCCGTCCTCGTCGAAGCCCGACCGCGGCGTCGTCACCGTCGAGACCAAGGGCTTCAACCAGGACGGGCGCGAGGTCTGCTACTTCCGCCGCAGGGTGATGGTGTGGCGGCGGGATGCACTGCCCTCGCGCGAGCGCCCGTACGACGGACAGGACGTCTGGGGCGCCTGACCGCCATCCAGCGCGCGCTCCTCGACTGGGGAGTGCCGCGCCTGCGCGACCTGCCCTGGCGCGCGACGCGCGATCCGTGGCACGTCCTCGTGAGCGAGGTGATGCTGCAGCAGACGCAGGCACGGCGCGTCGTGCCGGTGTTCGAGCGGTTCGTGCGCGCATGGCCCGATCCGGCCGCGTGTGCGGCGGCGCCACTCGGCGAGCTGTTGTCGGCGTGGCAGGGGCTCGGGTATCCCCGGCGGTGCCGCAACCTCCACGAGGCGGCGAAGGTGGTGGTGGAGCGCCACGGTGGAGCGGTGCCCGCGGTGCTCGAGGAACTGGAGGCGCTCCCGGGCGTGGGCGGCTACACCGCGCGCGCCGTACTGGCCTTCGCGCACGGCCGCGACGTCGGGCCCGTCGACGTCAACGTGTCGCGCGTGCTGTCTCGGTGGGCGGGAGAGCCGCTCGGCCGCGCGGCGGCGCAATCGCGCGCGGATGCCGCGGTGCCGCAGGGGCGTTCGTGGGAGTGGAACCAGTCGATGATGGACCTCGGAGCGACGGTGTGCACGGCGAGGGCGACGCGGTGCGGCGAGTGCCCGGTGCGCGCGCACTGCGCGTGGCGCGGCGGGCCGGGCGACGATCCCGCGGCGGCGTCGGCGGGAGCGAGCCGCGCGCAGGCGCGCTTCGAGGGCTCGAACCGCCAGGCGCGCGGACGGCTGCTGCGCGCCGTCGTCGCGGCGCCGGTGCGCGACACGGACGTCGCCGCCACCATGGGTCTCGCCGACGACGCCACGCGCGCCTCGGCGCTGCTCGCTGCGCTGCGCGCGGAGGGGCTGGTGACGGTCGTCGACGGATGGTGCCGCCTGCCCTGACGGCGTGCGGCTGCGGCGACGCGACGTCGCGTCAGCGCAGGTGGCGTCCGGCCCAGTCGACCACGGCGGCGGCGACCGCATCGGGGCGCTCGAGCTGCAGGAAGTGCCCGGCGCCTTCGAGGATCTGGACGTCGGCGTTGGGGGGTGCGTGCGCGGCCGCATCGCGCGCCACGTCGGCGCCGATGCACCCGTCGTCCGCACCGTGCAGGTATCGCAACGGCTGGACCGGTGCGTCGGATCCGACGCGCTGCTGCTCGTCGGCGCGGCTGGGGTCGCGGTGCGTCCCGCCGAACGCCGCGCGGTAGTAGCCCAGCGCGGCTGCGAGGCAGCCGTCCCCGCGGAGGGCGTCCTTTGCGTCGTCCACTGCTCGGCCGGCGTCGAAGCCGGGCGACCACTGCCGCCACAGGCGCTCGATGAACGCGAAGTCCCCCGACGACACGAGGTGCTCGGCGAGCGGGTGCTGGAAGAGGAACATGTACCAGCTGCGCTGCACCTGGTCGAGGTTGCCGAGGAGCGCGCGCCCCATCGCGCCCCACGGCGGCACCGCCATGCCGACGACGGCGCGCCACCGTTCGGGTTCGAGGATCGCGGCGCCGTAGGCGGCAGGTGCGCCCCAGTCGTGGCCCACCACCATCGCCGGCCCGCCGCCGAGCGCCTCGTGCAGCGCGTTGGCATCGCGCGCGAGGTCGGCGGTCTGGTAGCAGCCGTCGGGGGACGGACCCGTCGGTGCATAGCCGCGCATGGACGGCGCCACCGCCCGGTACCCGGCATCTGCGAGTGCGACGACCACGCCCTGCCACGACCGCGCCGAGTCGGGGAAGCCGTGCAGGCAGAGCACGAGCGGCCCGTCGCCCGCCGCGAGGCACGCGACATCCATCCCGTTCGCGCGCACCCGGATCTCGTCGACGCGTCGGGAGCCCACGGCGCGAGGGTAGTTTGTCGCGCATGGCTCGGCTCGCGGCGAACGGGTCGGCCGACGACGCCGCGCACTTTCGATCCGTCTTCGGGCACGTGCCCACCGCGGTGACGGTCGTGTCGGGGCTGGACGAGTCGGGTGCGCCGGTCGGGCTCACCATCGGGTCGTTCGCGTCGGTGTCGCTCGCGCCTCCGCTCGCGGGGTTCTTCGTCGGGGCGGCGTCGTCGTCGTGGTCGCGGATGTCGCGGCGGGGGTCGTTCTGCGCCAGCGTGCTGACGGCGCAGCAGGACGAGCTGTGCTGGAGGTTCGCGCGCGACCCCGCGCCGGGCAGCGACTCGCGCTTCGACGGCGTCGCGTGGTCGGAGTCGCCCGCCGGCCTGCCGATCATCGACGGCGCGTGCGCGTGGGTGGAGTGCAGGCTCGAGTCGGAGACGGCGGCGGGGGACCACCTCTTCGTCCTCGGAAGGGTCACCGCGCTCGAGTCGATGGCGCATGCGACGGGTGCGATGGTCTTCTACCGCGGCCGCACCGGCGGCGCGTCGTTCGCCGGGTGACGCCGCTGCACGACGACCCCTTCGGCGCATCGTGGTGGCCGGCCGCCGTGGTGGGCGCAGCATTCGTCTGGGCGGGGATGGGCAAGGTGCTCGAGGCCGACTCCTGGCGGCGGGGGAGCGCGGCGCTCGGCGCCCCGAGGGCTGCAACAGCCGTCGTGCCGTGGTGGGAGATCGCGCTCGGTGCGGCGCTCGTGTCGGGCTGGTTCGCCGCGCCCGCACGGCTCGCCGCGCTCGCGACCCTGGCCGCGTTCAGCGCGCTGCTCGCCGGCAACCTCGCGCGCGGCCGCAGGCCGCCGTGCACGTGCTTCGGCGGGCGCACCGAGCGGCCACTGTCGTGGGGTGCGCTCGTGCGCAATGCGGCGCTCGCCGCGGCGCTCGTCGCGGCTCTGCTTCTCGCGTGAGCCCGGGCATCGGTAGGGTCGTCCCCGTGAGGGTGTGGATCGACCAGGACCTGTGTACCGGAGACGGTCTGTGCGTCGACCACTGCCCCGAGGTGTTCGTGCAGCTCGAGGACGGCATCGCCTACGTGGTGGAGGCCGGCACGGTGCTGAACGACCCCGGCTCGGGCGGCAGCCTCGCGCGGGTGGAGCAGCGGCACCAGCAGGCGGTGGTGCAGGCCGCCGACGTGTGCCCCGGCGAGTGCATCTTCATCGAGACCGACGTCGACGACCCCGAACCGGCCGCGCCGGTCGGGGCGCGGGCGTGACCGCGTTCGGGCGCACGGCGGCCGGTGCGGCGGCGCTCGCCGCGTGCCTCGTCGTGCCGGGCGCGGCGCTCGCCGTGGAGGTGGACACGGCATCGTCGCCGTCGCCCGTGTGGGCCACGTCGGAGCGAACGACGTCGCGCCGCGCGGCCACGGTGGCGGCGGCCGACCTGCTGGCGGGCATCCGCGTCGAGCGCGAGCGCCCCGCCGGCTACCAGCGCGCGCTCTTCCCGCACTGGCAGGACGTCGACGGCGACGGCTGCGACGCGCGCGAGCAGGTGCTGAAGCGCGACAGCACGTCGTTGCCGCAGGTCGATCCGTTCCGGTGCTTCGTGGTGGAGGGCGACTGGCTCTCGCCCTACGACGGCGCGGTGCTGTCCGACCGGACGCGGGTGGACATCGACCACGTGGTCGCACTCAAGGAGGCGTGGGACTCGGGGGCGTGGGCGTGGAGCACCGCCCAGCGCACCGCGTACGCCAACGACACCTCCGACCCCCGCTCGCTGCGCGCCACCAGCGCATCGTCGAACCGCAGCAAGAGCGACAAGGATCCGAGCAACTGGCTGCCGCCGCGCGCCGAGTACCGCTGCACCTACGTGGCGGAGTGGGTGGCGATCAAGGCCCGCTGGGGCCTGTCGATGGATGAGAGCGAGTTCGGGCGGGTGCGCAACCTGCTGAACGGAGAGTGCGCCGGCACGGCGACGGCCGCCCTGCCTCCGCTCCCCGTCGCGGTGCCGACACCGGCGCCGGGCGCCGCTCCCGTGGCTCCGTCGCCCGCCGCGCCTGCCCCCGCGTCGCCCGGGTCGGTGAGCGGAGGGGAGCAGGCCGTCCAGAACGTGCATCCGGGAGCGTGGTGCTCGCCGGTCGGCGCGCGCGGGAGCTCCTCGGCCGGTCGTTCCTATGTGTGCTCCACCACCAGCGCCGACGGCACGCCCTACAGCGGGGGGCGGGCGCGGTGGCGACAGGGGTAGTCCGGTAGGCTCTCCTGACTATGTCGAAGAAGACGAAGAAGCGCAAGGCGCGCCTGCGCCGCTCGAAGGCGAACCACGGCAAGCGCCCGAACATGGGTCGCGGCTAGCCCGCCACCCGCGTCGCGTTCAGTCCTCGAACGACTCCGGGTCGTCCCGGGCAGCCAGCCAGTCCCGCCCCGGTCCGCAGTCCTCGCGGAGCGGGCACCACAGGCACGTGGGTCCCGGTCGTACCGAGGGATCCCGCAGCCCCAGTGACAGGTCCGCGATCGCGGAGATGCCGTCCACCGTGCGCCGGACCGCAGCCTCCAGCACTCCGGCCGTGACCTCCTCGACGTCCGGCCGGGCCGTCACGAGCGAGTACGACGCCAGCAGGCGGGGAGCCTTGCCGGTGCGCAGCGTCTCGACGAGGGCGTAGAAGCGCAGGTCCTCGCGGTGGACGGGTCGAACGACCCCCGACTTCACGTCGATGATCACCCGGCTGCCCACGGCGCCGAGCGTCAGGTCCGAGCGCGTGGCGAGCGTGATGCGCCCGTCGAGCAGTTCGTGCCGCGCCGAGCTCTCGACGACCGGGCGCCACGAGCGCTGCAGCGGCGGGAAGCACTCCTCGAACTTGGAGAAGAGGTCGACCATCTGGCCGCGCAGCAGGGCGCGCTCGCCGGGCGGCAGCGCCGCGATCCACTCGCCGGCGGATCCGTCCGGGGACGCCTCGTACTGCGCGAGGGACTCGTCGACGACGTCGGCGGGCGAGGGATCTCCGCGCCAGTTGACCGCGAGCTCGATGCAGCGGTGCAGCACCGTGCCGCGGATGGTGGCGATCGACCACTCGAAGTCGCGGCCGCCGTCCCGGTGGTTGCGCTCGCATGCGTGCACGGTCGAGAGCGCGTGCTTGCTGACCCAGAGCGTCTCGCCCTCGGGCAGTCGGCCGGCCAAGTGCGCGACTCCGGCGCGCAGCTGCTCGCGCACGGACGCCACGACGTCGTCGCCGATCGGTTCCCACCCCGGGGGCTTTGCGAGCGCGGCGAGGACCTCCTGCTGCATCGGGTTCAGGACGGCGGGGTCGCTCACGCGGGCAAATGTGCCACACCGGTGTGGGAATGTCCCTCGTCCATGGATGGACGCGGTGTCGGGCTCGGAGGAGTGGCTGGTGGTGGCCGTGCGCCGTCCACGGCCGCATCCCCGACCCTGCAGTTCGCGGCCGCCGCCCGCGTGCTGGCCGCCGAGGCCCGACGACTGGGCCACGACGCCCCGGCGTTCCGCAGCCCGCCGCGGGTGCTGGGCGCGCAGCGCACCATTCGCCGCGCGCCGGGCGGCACCGTGGTGGCGGTTGCGGTGCGCGGTCGTCCGTTTGCCGCCGTCCTCGCCGACATGGTCGAAGGGGTCGTGCGCGCGAACGCACTGACGAGTCCCGACAGCGACTACGTGCGCAGTGCGATGTGGGCAGTGCTCGTGGGACACGGGTTCGTCGACACCGAGCAGGCCGCCGCACCGGTGGCGACCGTCGCATCCGCCCACGGCACGGCGCGGTACCGACCCGTAGCCTGACCGTCGCGGCCCGGGTGGCGAAACGGCAGACGCGGGGAACTTAAAATTCCCTGACCCGTGAGGGTCGTGTGGGTTCGACACCCACCCCGGGCACGAAACAGCCGGGTCGTCCTGGGGCGGGTTCGGGGTGGATTACCGTCCTGCCCGTGCGGCGCGCCGTGCGTCGCAGGACAAGGAGACCACCCATGTCACGACGACCCCATGGTTCCCGGCTCGGACGGGCGGCTGCGGCACTGTGCCTTGCCGCGCTGATCGGCGCAGGAATCGGCGTCCCGACCACCGCGCACGCGTCGGCAGGGATCCGTCCTGCGGCGGGCGAACCGCCCGCGGACGATGCCGCGCCCGCCGACGAGGACGTACCGCCACCGTCCGAGGACGTCGCGCCGGGGGACATTGCCGTCCCCGATGCCGTCGACGACTCGATCGACTGGTGGATCCCCGAGGACGACGGGAATTGGGAGGACCTGCCGACGGACGGGGAGTCCGATCCCGAGTGGGGCTTCGATCTCGACACGCTGTTCGCGGCGTTCAAGGCGCTGATCCGATTCTTCCAGGGCGTCGATCTCCCGACGGAGGACGAACTCGATGCGATCTGGGCCGAGTGGGAGCGGCAGGCCGACGAGTGGAACGAGGAATGGAAGCGGGACATGCCCGATCCCGACCTCCCCAACCCGGCGACCACCTCCATCGAACCGGTGCTGAACGAGGGCGAGAAGAACGTCGTGCCGATGGTCAGTTGGCAGGACGACCTGAACCTCGCCTACAAGGGATGCGCGGGAGGCACCGCCGTCTACACGATGACCGTGGAGGGCCAGGTGGTCCGCTCCGGCCCGCTCGCCGAGTCGGCGAACGGCACGTACGTCGGTGTCGCCGGAGCCGTCGCACCCGCGACCGGCGAGGGCGAGGTGACGATCCAGCTCACGTGTCCGACGGGCACGGTGACGGGGACGAACTTCGACCTCTACATCGATCCGGAGGGCACCGTCGTCGACCAGAACGGCAATCTGCTCACGAATGCGAGGGCCGTGCTCTTGCGCAGCGATGACAAGGACGGGCCGTACGCGGTGGTCCCCGACGGCAGCTCCATCATGTCGCCGGGCAACCGCAGCAATCCGTCGATCACCGGCGCGGACGGCAGGTTCCAGTGGGACGTCGTCGCCGGGTGGTACGTCGTGCGCGCCTATGCCGACGGCTGCACGAATCCCGCCAACGCGAAGGTCCCCTTCGCCGAGACGCAGCCCCAGCAGGTTCCGCCCCCGAGGTTCGGCCTCGTGATCAAGATGAAGTGCTCGAACAAGGCGGCACGGATCAAGAACCTCAAGATCACGAAGCCCGGCACGCTCAGCGGCAGGGCCGTCGTGGGTGCCACGCTCCGGGCCGTTCCCCCAAAGGCGGCGGGCGCGAGGGTGACGGTGTCGTGGCAGAGGGTGAACGCCAAGGGCAGCGCGATCCCGATCATCGGGGCAACCGGAAGCACCTACAAGGTGAAGTCGGCCGACAAGGGCTGGTCGATCCGCGCGGTCTTCACGGTCTCCAAGAACGGGTTCGCCACGAAGACGGTCAATTCCAAGTCGCTTCGCGTCGCCTAGCAGCGACGCGACCGGTCTGGTGCCGGTCCGGATGGCGATCCGGGCCGGCACCATGTCCGACACGCCTCACGGGATGCGCCGACGGTGTACCCGCCGGGGGCTGGCTCGTGGTAAGAATATTTGACCCGTGACGGGTTCCACGGGTCACCCATGTCCCATGTCCCGCGCCTCCTGTTCGTGGTCGAGCACCCGTTCTCGCCGCGCGACGAGGTCCGGTTTGGCATCGCGTACCTGCGGATGTACTTCGACGTCGAGATACTCGACGCCGCGGGGTGCTCCTCGTCGGTGTACCGGCACCCGTCGCACACGTACGAACCTCCGTCGTGGGTCCGGATCGCGGACACGTTCGACGGTGCCGTCGCACTGGTGTCGGAGTCGTCGCCGGCGGTGCTGGTCAGCAACCTCGGCCCGTCGCCGCTGCGGACCGCCGTCTTCGCCGC
>JAGWXX010000039.1 GCA_018969685.1 Acidobacteriota bacterium
GGCGCGACCTGGGGCCTCCTGCTCGGTCTCGCGCTCCTGCTCGGTGCGGCGGGCATGTACACCACGCTGCTCGGCGTCCGCACCGAGCTCGCCGGCGCGGCGACCTTCCTCTCCGGCGCGATCACCACGGCGTACTACGCCGGGTTCCTCCTCGGCTCCGCCTACACGGTGCGCGCCGTCGCCCGCGTCGGCCACGTGCGCGCATATGCCGCGCTCGCCGCCGTGCTGTGCGCAGCCGTGCTGATGATCGGCCTCACCAATGCGCCGCCTTGGTGGATGGCGTTCCGCCTGATGACGGGGTTCTGCTACGCGGGGCTCTACGTCGTCGCGGAGTCGTGGCTGAACGGCCTCGCCACCAACGAGTTCCGGGGACGCCTGCTCGCCGTCTACTCCGCGATCGTCGTCGGTGCGTTCGGCGCGGGTCAGCTGCTCATCTTCGGGCTCGACCCGACCTCGCCGTCGAGCTACGCCATCGCGGCCGTCGTCATCTCGCTCGCCGTCGTCCCCGTCGCCGCCTCGGCGCAGGCAGAGACGCCCGAGGTGGCGGAACCCGAGCCGATGTCGATGCGCGACCTCGCCCGCACCGTGCCCACGGGCATGGGGGCGATCCTCCTCGTCGGCCTCGCGCACGGGGGCGTGTTCGGCCTCGCCGTCATCCACGCGACCCGCGAGGGGCTCTCCACCGGCCAGACCGGGGCGTTCATCGCCGCGTTCCAGCTGGGCGGCATGGCCCTCAACTGGCCGATCTCCGCGGCGTCGGACGACATCGACCGCCGCGTCGTCGGCGTGGTGGCGTCGCTCGGCGCCGCGGCGTGCGCGCTCGCGCTGCTCGCACTGCCGATCGACGGATGGCTCACGCTCCTCGTGATGTTCGGCATCGGCGGGTTCAGCAACCCCCTCTACTCGCTCGCTGGGGCGTACACGAACGACTGGATCTCGGTCGAGCACCTGAATGCCGCCGCTTCGAAGCTCGTCACGCTCTACGGCGTCGGTGCGATGGTGGGGCCGTTCGTCGCGTCGGCGTTCATGGACGGCCTCGGCAGCAGCGGGTTCGCATGGTCGATCGTCGCGATGCACGTGGTGATCGCCGTCTTCCTCGTCTACCGCATCAGGGCGTGGCATGCGCCGCTGACCAACAAGCCGTGGGCGGAGACCTCCGTGCCCGCGCGCGCGTTCTTCATCCCGGCGACGATCGTGTCGGTCGGCGCCCGCCGCTGGACCAGGCGGTGAGCGCGGGCCGGCGCCCGGCCGGCGACCTCGGCGCCGGGTTCCGACGGCTCTGGCTCGCGACGTGGGTGTCGAGCACCGGCGACGGCATGGTCGTCGTGGTGCTGCCGCTCGCGGCCGCCCTCGTGACGCGCGATCCGATCCTCGTGGCGGGACTCACCACCGCGGCGCGGCTGCCGTGGCTGCTGCTGTCGATGGTGACCGGCGCACTTGCCGACCGCCTCGACCGCAGGCGGCTGATGGTCGGCGCCGACGCCTGCCGGCTCGCCGTCACCGGCGCGACCGGGGCCGCGGTGCTCGCGGGTGCGGCCGACATCCGGGTGCTCTACGCGTGTGCGTTCCTCCTGGGACTGTTCGAGACCCTCCACGTCAACTCGGCGCAGGGGCTCCTGCCCGCCCTCGTCCCCGCGGGATCGCTGCTGCCAGCCAACGCCCGGCTGTCGAGCGCCCAGATCGCCGCTGCACAGTTCGCCGGACCGCCGATCGGCGTGGCGCTCTTCGGCGCGGCACCCGCGCTCCCGTTCCTCGCCAACGCCGCGACGTTCGCCGCGTCGGGCGCGCTCGTCGCGGGGATCCCCTCCCCGCCGCCCGCCGCCGTCCGCACGACGAGGATCCGCGACGACGTCCTCGAGGGCATCCGCTTCGTCCGGGGGCACGCGGCGATCCGCCGCCTCGTCGAGATCGTAGCCTTCGTCAACTTCTTCTACTTCGCCGCGGCCTCACTCCTCGTGCTCTACAACGAGGAGGTCCTGGGCGGGGGCAACGCGTCGTTCACGGCGATGTCGGTGGGTGCCGCGGCGGGCACCGTGACGAGCCGCTTCCTCGTCGCCCCGGTCTCGCGGCGGCTCGGCGATTCGCGGACCATCGCGGTGTCCATCTGGACCTGGGCCGCCACGATCACGGGCCTCGCCGTGGCGCCGAACCCCGCGGTCGCGGTCGCGATGTTCACGGTGCTCGGCGTCGGCAACGGGCTCTGGATCTCGCTGACCACCACGATCCGGCAACGGCTCACGCCGGAGCGGATGCTGGGCCGAGGCAACGCCGTCTTCCGCACCGTGTCATGGGGCGTCGTGCCCTTCGGCGCGGCGATCGGCGGGGTGATCGCGCGGTTCGCCGGGCTGCGGGCGCCGTTCATCGTCGCAGCGGCCGCGACGCTGCTCTGCGCAGTGTTCTCGCGACGGCTGCTGCGCCCGGTGACCGAGCTCGGTGCCGCACGGTCCGCCATCTAGGCCCGCAGGCGATCTCGGGGATCGTGCGAGACATGCGCGCGCACTACCGTCGGACGCGATGCAGCCCGCCGACGACGCGTGCCGCGGAGCGCGATGACCGTGCTCTGGGTGGCGCTCGCTGGCGCGACGGGATCGGTGCTGCGGTGGCGGCTCGGCGTCGCCTTCGGCGCGCGGCCGTCCACGACGCTGGCGATCAACGCCACCGGCTCGTACGCGCTCGCGCTGTTGATGTCGGGACCGTGGACGTCGCGATTCGACCCTGCGCTCCTGACGGCGCTCGGCACCGGGCTGCTCGGGGCGTACACCACCTTCTCGACGTTCAGCCACGAGACGATGGACCTCGTGCGGGAGGGGCGGCTTCCGGCCGCGCTCGGCTACGTCGCGGCGACGCTCGCTGCCGGCCTGCTCGCGGCGGCGGCGGGCTGGTCGACGGGCCGGGCACTCGCATGAGGCGGAGCCGACCCGCCGCGCGGCACGACCGGTGATCAAGTACCTCGGATCGAAGCGCCGACTCGTTCCCGTCCTGGCCGAGCTGTTCCAGCGATCGGGGGCGCGGACCGCGCTCGACGCGTTCACCGGCACCACCCGCGTCGCGCAGGAGATGAAGCGGCAGGGCATCCGCGTCACCGCGGTGGACACCGCCCGCTACGCGAAGGTGTTCGCCGATTGCTGGATCGCCACCGACGCGGGCGCCGTCGACCGGCGGGAACTCGCCGACGAGATCGCACGGCTCGACGCACTGCCGGGCGAGGCGGGGTACGTCACCGAGACGTTCTGCCGCGCGTCGCGCTTCTTCCAACCGCACAACGGCGAGAGGATCGACGCGATCCGCTCGGCGATCGAGCGCGACCACCCCGACGGCCCGCTCCGCCCGCTCCTGCTGACGTCGCTGCTCCTCGCAGCCGACCGCGTCGACTCGACCACCGGGGTCCAGATGGCGTACGTGAAGCAGTGGTCCGCACGGTCGCACCGACCGCTGGAACTGCGCGTCCCCGACCTGCTCGACGGCCCCGGAGCGTCGCTGCGCGGCGACGTCGGCGCGCTCGCCCCGACGCTGCCGCCCGTCGACCTCGCCTACCTCGATCCTCCGTACAACCAGCACCGCTACGAGTCGAACTACCACGTCTGGGAGACGCTGGTCGAATGGGACGCGCCCGAGCACTACGGGGTGGCGTGCAAGCGGACGGACCTGCGCGATCCGTCGGGTCGCAGCGCCTTCAACGGGAGGCGCTCGATGCCCGGCGCGCTCCGGGACCTGATCTCCGGCGTGCGCGCCGAGGTGCTCGTCGTGTCGTACAACGACGAATCCTGGATCGGGCGCGACGAGCTGATCGACATGTGCTCGCAGCACGGCGAGGTGCGGTTCCTCGCCTTCGATTCGCGGCGGTACATCGGGGCGACCATCGGCGTGCACAGCCCGACCGGTCGGCGCGTCGGCGAGCCGGGGCGCCTCCGCAACGAGGAATGGATCGTCGTCGCCGGACCGAGGGAGGTCGTCGAACGGATGACGACGGCCCCGCTGCCGGCGCATCGGTAGATTCGTCGCGGCATGGATGGAGCCGCGATCGTCGACAACCTGCTGAGCCCGCCCGTGCTCGCCTTCGTCGTCTCGCTCCTCGCCGCCCTGCTTCGCTTCGACCTCCGCCTGCCGGAGGCGCTGTATCCGATCCTCTCGTCGTACCTCCTGCTGGCGATCGGCCTGAAGGGCGGCCGTGCGCTCGCCGACAGCGGACTCGCCGATGCGTGGGCCCCGCTCCTCGCCGCGGCCGGACTCGGGGTCGTCACGCCTCTCGTCGCGTTCGTCCTGCTGCGGGCGCTCGGTCGGATCGGGCGCACCGATGCCGCGGGCATCGCGGCGCACTACGGATCGGTGTCGGCCGTGACGTTCACCGTGATCGTCGCCACCCTCGACTCGCGCGGCACCGCGCACGAGGGGTACATGGCCGGGCTGCTCGCCGTGCTCGAGGTGGTGGGCATCGTCGTTGCGATCTCGCTCGCGCGCGACTCGTCGACGCGGTTCGGCCGCGCGGTGGGCGAGGTCGTGCGCGGGCGCAGCATCTCGTTCCTGCTCGGGGGCATCGTCATCGGATGGATGGCTGGCGGGGAACGCCTTGCCCCGGTCGATCCGGTGTTCACGGGGCTGTTCACCGGCGCGCTCGTCCTGTTCCTCGTCGAGATGGGGGCGCTCGCGGCCGAGCGCCTGCGCGACGTGCGCACGGCGGGATGGCGCCTCGCCGTGCTGGCCGTCGCCATCCCGCTCCTGAACGGCACCGTCGGCGCGCTCGTGGGCGCCGCCATCGGACTCTCCACCGGCGGCACCGCCATCCTCGCGACGCTGGCGGCGAGCGCCTCGTACATCGCCGCGCCGGCCGCCGTGCGCATCGCGCTGCCCAAGGCCAGCCCGGGGTTGTACGTCACGGCATCGCTCGGGATCACCTTCCCGTTCAACCTCGTCGTGGGCATCCCGCTCTACATCGCGCTCGCCGAGGCGCTGACCTGACGGAGGACCGATGAACACCGTGACCCGACAGCTCATCACCATCGTCGCCGAGGCCGTCGTCGAGCGGAGGCTCATCGACGACCTGAAGGCGTGCGGTGCCCGCGGATACTCCGTCGGGCACGTCTCCGGGGAGGGCGCCACGGGGCGCCACCTGCTCGCCCTGAACGGACCGAGCGTGCGCATCGAATCGGTCGTCACCGACGAGGTCGCGCAGGCGATCCTCGACCGCCTGGCCCGCGACTACTTCGAGCGCTTCGCCGTCGTTGCGTGGCTGTCGACCGTGCAGGTCGCGCGCGGCGACCGCTTCTGACATCGGCCGGCGCCGTTCGTCGCTCGGTCGTGCCATCCACCGCCGTCCCCGTCTAGGCTGGGGCGCGAAGGGGAGTATCCCCGCGGGGCGACCCGCGACCCGATGTCGTCAGGACGACCGGCTTGCCGGTCCGGCACGGGAGCAAGGGAGAGACCTTCGGACCGTCCAGCCGTGTTCCGAAGGGATTTCCATGACCGTCGACCCCACCACCCCGCTCCGGCAGGCAACTGCAACGACCGGGGCCGTCGAGTCGCCGCACTCCAGCAGCGCCGAACTTGTCGCAACCCGACTCGGCACGACCGCCGCGCACGGCCTGACGGACGACGACGCCGCAGCGCGCATCGCGGAGCACGGCCCCAATGAACTCGCCGAGGTCGCCCGACGGCTCGGAATCCTTCGGTTCCTCGACCAGTTCCGCGACCTGTTGATCGGCATCCTGCTCGCCGCCGCGGTCGTCAGCTTCGCGGTGTCGGGCGAGCTCAAGACCCCGGTCGTCGTGCTCGTCGTGGTGCTGCTCAACGCCGTCCTCGGCTTCGTCCAGGAGAACCGCGCCGAGGCGTCCCTCGAGGCGCTGCGCACGATGCTGTCGCCCGTCACGAAGGTCCGGCGCGGGGGCCAGGTGCAGTCGGTCGCGTCGCGGGAGATCGTGCCCGGCGACGTCGTGCTGCTCGAGGCCGGCGACCGCGTGCCCGCCGACGGACGCCTCGCCGTGGCGGTCAACTTCGAGGTCGAAGAGGCGGCGCTGACCGGGGAGAGCCAGCCGGCGCAGAAGTCGGCCGGCGCGCCAGTGCCAGCCGGCGCGCCGCTCGGTGACCGCTCGACGATGGCGTACATGAACACGACCGTGACCCGGGGGCGCGCGGAGCTGCTCGTCACCGCGACCGGGATGCACACCGAGATCGGCAGGATCGCCGGCCTGCTGCGCGACACCGAATCCGAGGTGACGCCGCTCCAGCGCCAGCTCGCGGGGCTCGCCCGCAGCCTCGCGAAGTTCTCGGGCCTGCTCGTCGCCCTCGTGATCGGCATCGGGATGCTGCGGGGCGACGACCTCGTCGACCTCCTGAACCTCGCCGTCGCGCTCGCCGTCGCCACGATCCCCGAGGGGCTTCCTGCAGTCACGGCGGTGACGCTGGCCGTCGGCGTGGCGAAGATGGCCCGCCAGAACGCGATCATCAAGCGTCTCGCGAGCGTCGAGACGCTCGGCTGCACGAGCGTGATCTGCTCCGACAAGACCGGGACGCTCACGCTCAACCAGATGACGGCCGTCCGCCTGGTGGTGCAGGGCCGCGAACACGAGGTGTCCGGCGACGGCTATTCGCCCGAGGGACGCATCGCCCACCAGCCGGACGACGCGCCGATCGCCTTCGACAACGCCCTCCTGGGAATGGTGCTGTGCAACGACGCCGTGGTGCGGCAGGGACGCGACGGGTGGACGCTCGTCGGCGACCCGACCGAGGGCGCGCTCGTCGTGCTGGCGGCAAAGGGCGGCATCGACGCCGCCGAGGTCCGCAGCCGCCTCCCCCGCACCGCGGAGGTGCCGTTCGATTCGGCGACCAAGGTCATGGCGACGTTCCACGAGATGGCCGACAGCAGCGGCGAGCGCACCGTGCGGATGTTCGTCAAGGGTGCGCCCGACGTGGTGCTCGCCCGCGCCGCCGCCTCCATCGGCAGGGACGGCGCCGCGGTCCCGATCGGGGAGTCGGCTGCCAGCCTGCACGCTCACAACGAGCGGCTCGCCGGAGAGGGGCTCCGCGTGCTCGCCATCGCGCAGCGCGACCTGTCGCCGGAGGCGTGGGCCGACTTCATCGCGTCGGGCGGCGACCCCGCCGACCTCGTCGCCGACCTCGTCGTGCTCGCGCTCGTCGGCATCGTCGACCCGCCACGGCCCGAGGCCCGCGATGCGATCGCCGAGGCGCACCGGGCCGGCATCACCGTGAAGATGATCACCGGCGACCATGCAGCGACGGCAGCGTCGATCGGACGCCAGCTCGGCCTCGTCGGCGAGGGCGGACGGGCCATCACCGGTGCCGACCTCGATGCGATGGACGACGACGAGCTCGACCGGCGGATCGACGGCACCCCGGTCTTCGCGCGCGTCGCGCCCGAGCACAAGCTGCGCCTCGTCGCGGCACTGCAGCGCCGCGGCAACGTCGTCGCGATGACGGGCGACGGAGTGAACGACGCGCCCGCCCTGAAGAAGGCCGACATCGGCGTGGCAATGGGCATCACCGGCACCGAGGTCACGAAGGAGGCGGCGACCATGGTGCTCACCGACGACAACTTCGCGACCATCGTCGGCGCGGTGCGCCGGGGCCGAACGATCTACGACAACATCGTCAAGTTCGTCCGCTTCCAGCTCAGCACGACGGTGAGCTTCGCGATCCTCTTCCTGGGCGAGGCACTCCTCGGCTTCGCCGGGGGCAAGCCGTTCACTGCGATCGCGATCCTCTGGGTGAACATCATCATGGACGGGCCGCCGGCGATGGCGCTCGGCATGGACCGTCCAGCGCGCGACGTGATGGACCGGAAGCCGCGACCCGTGGACGAGCCCATCCTGCTGCGGTCGCGGTGGATCGCGATCGGATTCAGTGCCGTGATCATGGCCGGCGGCACGCTCGCGATGCTGGTGCTCGCGCCCGGCCCCGACCCGCGCCCCGGGAGCGCGACGCTTGCAGGAACCATGGCCTTCACGACCTTCGTGCTGTTCCAGTTCTGCAACATCCTCAACGTCCGCAGCGAGACCGGCTCGGTCTTCCGCCGCGAGACGCTCCACAACCGCAACCTCTGGATCGCGCTCGCGGGTGCCCTCGCGCTGCAGGTCGCGGTGGTGCACGCGGGGCCGATGCAGCGGCTCTTCGACACGACGTCGATGTCGGCGGCGAACTGGCTCGCCTGCGCTGCGGTTGCGTCGTCGGTGCTGTGGCTGGAGGAGGCCCGCAAGGTGCTCCTCCGCCGCGCCGCGCGCCGATGAAGCGGCGCCCGTCGCAGCGTTAGCATCGCCGCCGTGCTACCGGCGATCTCGCTGCGGGGGGTGTCCAAGTCGTTCGGCGCGGTCGCCGCGGTCGACGGCGTCGACCTCGACGTGACCGAGGGCGAATTCCTCACCCTCCTCGGTCCGTCGGGCTCGGGCAAGACGACCGTGCTGCGGATCATCGCGGGCTTCGAGGCACCCACCTCGGGGCAGGTGCTGCTCGGGGGACAGGACGTCACCGACGTGCCCGCGTTCCGGCGGGACGTGAACACCGTGTTCCAGGACTACGCCCTGTTCCCGCACATGACGGTGGCGGGCAACGTCGAGTACGGGTTGAAGGTCAAGGGGATCCCCGCGGACGAGCGACGCAGGCGCACCGCGGAGGCGCTCGAGGGCGTCAGGCTCGCGGACCTCGGTGGCCGCCGGCCGTCGGAGCTGTCCGGAGGCCAGCGCCAGCGGGTCGCCCTCGCCCGCGCGCTCGTCAACCGGCCGAAGGTGCTGCTCCTCGACGAGCCACTCGGCGCCCTCGACCTCAAGCTGCGCGAGGAGATGCAGGTCGAGTTGAAGGCGATCCACGCCGAGGCCGGCATCACCTTCGTCTACGTGACGCACGACCAGGGCGAGGCGCTGTCGATGAGCGACCGGATCGCCGTCTTCAACCGCGGCCGGATCGAGCAGATCGGGCCTCCCCGCGAGGTGTACGGGCGGCCCGCGACGGCGTTCGTCGCCGGCTTCGTCGGACTGTCGAACCTGCTCGTCGGCGACGCCGCCCTCCGGACCGTCGGTCGCGCGGGTACGTTCGCCATCAGGCCCGAGCACGTCGCGGTCACCGACGACGGACCCGGGTTTGACGCCGTCGTAACGTCGATCCAGTACCTCGGCCCGGACTCGCGGGTGCACTGCCTCATCGACGGCGGCGGTACGGTGGTCGCGAGCGGGTCGAGCGGGCGGCTCGCGACGGTGACCTTGGGGCAGCGCGTCAAGGTCTCGTGGGGACCGGAATCGGTCCTCGAACTCGGTCCGCATCACTGACAACCAAGGGGGAACCATGAGGAAGATGACGGGAACGGCTGCCGCCGTGGCCCTCGCAGCAGCCGTGCTCGGCGCGTGCGGCGGCGGAAGCGACGGCTCGGCGGCGATGACCGAATTGGGCGAGGGCGAGGGTGCCGTGAACATCGTCGCCTGGGCCGGATACGTCGAGGACGGTTCGACCGATCCGAACGTCGACTGGGTGACCGGCTTCGAGCAGGAGACCGGTTGCGAGGTGAACTACAAGGTCGGCAACACGTCCGACGAGATGGTCGAGCTGATGCAGAGCGGCGAGTACGACGTGGTGTCGGCGTCCGGCGATGCGACGCTGCGCCTCATCGCCGGCGGCGACGTCGCCCCGGTCAACACCGACCTGATCCCGAACTACGCCGACGTGTTCGACGGCCTGAAGAACCAGCCGTGGAACTCCGTCGACGGGCAGTCCTACGGCGTGCCGCACGGGCGCGGCGCCAACGTCCTCGTGTACAACACCGAGGCCGGTGCGGCTCCGTCGTCGATCGTCGACATGTTCTCCGCGGACAGCCCGTACGCCGGCAAGATCTCCGTGTACGACGCGCCGATCTACATCGCGGACGCGGCGATCTACCTGATGGCCACCCAGCCCGAGCTGGGGATCACCAACCCGTACGCGCTGGACCAGGACCAGTTCGACGCGGCGATCGCCGCGCTCGAGGCGCAGAAGCCGCTCGTCGGCCAGTACTGGTCGCTCTACACCGACCAGCAGGCGGCGCTCGAGTCCGGCAGCGTCACGCTGGGCACCTCGTGGCAGATCATCGTCAACCTCGCCCAGGCCAACGGCGCGAAGATCGACGCGACGATCCACGCAGAGGGCGCGACCGGCTGGTCCGACACCTGGATGATCTCCAGCAAGGCCAAGCACCCGAACTGCGCCTACATGTGGATGAACCACATCATCTCGCCGCAGGCGAACGCAGGCGTCGCCGAGTGGTTCGGCGAGGCGCCGTCCAACGCGAAGTCGTGCGCGCTGACGGCCGACCCGAACCACTGCAAGGTCTTCCATGCCGACGACGAGGAGTACTTCTCCAACGTCTTCTACTGGACGACCCCGACCTCGAAGTGCCTCGACGGACGGACCGACGTCGAGTGCGTCCCGTTCAGCGAGTGGGTGAACGCCTGGAACAAGCTGCGCGCCTAGGCCGCACCGGACTGCGCGGGGAGGGCCGGGGGCGACCCCGGCCCTCCCTCGCGTTGGCGGGCGTGCTCGCCCCGCCGCTGGCGTGGCTTCTCGTGGTGTACGTCGGATCCCTCGTCCTCCTCGTCGCCGGCGCCTTCTTCTCGCTCGACGAGTTCACCGGCAAGGTGACGTCGCAGACGACCCTGTCGAACCTCGACGAGGCATTCACCGAACCCGCGTACTGGTCGCTCGTCGCGCGAAGCATCGGCGTCGCCGCACTCGTCACCGCGATCTGCCTCGCGATTGCGCTGCCGGTCGCGTTCTACGTGGCGAAGATCGCAGGGCCGCGCGCGAAGCGCGCCCTCATCGTCGCGATGCTGCTCCCGCTCTGGTCCGGCTACCTCGTGAAGGCATTCGGCCTGCGGGCAATCGTCGAACCCGGGTCTGGCGGGCGGGACGGCGGATTGCTTGCGTCGCTCACGGGGTGGAGCCCCGGCTTCGGCTACCCGGCCGTCATCGCGACGCTCGCCTACCTCTGGTTTCCGTACATGCTCCTCGCGGTCCACGCCGGCTTCGAGCGCCTGCCCGACACGCTCGTCGACGCATCGTCCGACCTCGGTGCAGGATCGCTGCGCACCTTCCGCAGCGTGATCGTCCCGGTGCTCGTTCCGTCGATCGCGGCCGGCAGCATCTTCACCTTCTCGCTCTCGCTCGGCGACTACATCACCGTCAAGATCGTCGGCGGCACGGCGCAGATGATCGGCAACATCATCGAGCGCGCGCTGCTTGCGCCGAACCAGCCCCTCGCGGCGGCCTTCACCCTGTGGCCGATCGGCATCATGGTCGCCTACCTCTGGACGATGGGCCGGCTCGGCGCCTTCGAGAACCTCTGATGCGCCTCTCCCGCACGGCACGAGTCGCGCTCCGCGCCGCGACGTGGGCCGTGCTCGGACTGCTGTACCTGCCCCTCCTGCTCGTCTTCATCCTCTCGTTCAATTCCGCGCGCTCACTGGCGTGGCCCCCGCGCGGATTCACCACGCACTGGTGGGCCACGTTCCTCGACGTCGAGAGCGCGCGGGCTGCGCTGTGGTCGTCGGGGCGCATCGCCTTCGTCGCGATGGCCCTCGCCGTCGTGCTGGGCACGATGCTCTCCTTCGCCCTGCAGCGCCACGACTTCTTCGGCAAGGCGCCGATCAGCCTCCTTGCCGCCCTGCCCATCGCGCTGCCCGGCATCGTCACGGGCGTGGCGCTTCGCAACACCTTCGTCCGCTTCGGATGGGACCTCGGCTTTCTCTCTGTCGTCGCCGGTCACGCCACGTTCTGCATCGTCGTCGCCCACAACAACGTCGTCGCACGGCTGCGCCGGATCTCGCCCAACCTGCGCGAGGCGTCCGCCGACCTGGGTGCAACGCCCCGCCAGACCTTCGGCCTCGTCACCTGGCCGCTGATCAGGTCGGCGGTGTTCGCGGGTGCGATCCTCGCGTTCGCCCTGAGCTTCGACGAGGTCGTCGTGACGACGTTCACGGCTGGCGCGGGCACCTCGACGCTGCCCCAGTGGATCCTCAACAACTTCTCGCGGCCCAACGTGCTGCCGTACGTCACCGTCGTCGCCACGCTGATGCTCGTGGTCTCGCTGCCGGTGGCGTGGCTCGCCCAACGGCTGTCGGAAGGCAGTCGCGACTGAGCAGGGGGACGGCCGACGTCGGCAGCGGGCTCGGACTCGGTCGCGGGCGCACGTACCCGGCCTCCGCCGCGTCGCACCTGCTCAACCCCCTCCGCCGCATCGTGCAACCGCCCGACCGGATCGTGCGGGCCATGGAACTTCGACCGACGGACCGCGTGCTGGAGGTCGGCTGCGGTCCGGGGTGGTTCAGCCCGCGGCTCGCCGCCGCGGTTCCCCTCGGATTGCTGGTCTGCGCCGACGGCCAACCTCCGATGCTGCAGCTCGCTGCTTCGAGGACAGCCGGTGCTCCGAACGTCTCCCTGCAGGCAGCGGACGCCCTCAGGCTGCCCTTCACCCGCGGCTCGTTCGATGCCGTCCTCCTCGCCCACGTGCTCGGTGAGGTCTCCGATCCCGTCGCGTGCCTCGTCGAGGTGGCCCGCGTCCTCGACGATCCCGGCGCGCTGACCGTCGTCGAATCCCGGCGCGACAGCGACTTCATCCAGTTCGACCGACTCGTCAAATTCGCCGGCAGTGCGGGACTGCGAACCATCTCGCGACGCGGTCCGCGGTGGGAGTACGTCGCGCGTCTCCGCCCGGCACCCGGCCTACCCTGACGGCGTGGCGTACCCGGTCGTCGACGGTCTCCGCTCCATCGAGTTCGGCACGCCCGGCGAGAGCCGACAGGCGCTCGTGCACCACGTCCTGCACGGCCGGAAGCGCGCCACAGCGGGACTGCTCGACGAGTACCGGCGCGAGGGCGAGCCGGTCGAACGGCCCGGCGAGTGCCTCGCAATGCTCGACGACGGATCGACGGATGGCGGGCCCAGCCATGCCGCCACGCTCCGCGTCCACCGGTGCGACGTCCTTCGATTCGCCGACGTACCCGACGAGTTCGCGCTCGCTGAAGCCGAGGGCGACCTGTCCGCCACCGATTTTCGCGCCAGTCACCGCGCATACTGGGAGCGCGCCGGCGAACACGTCGACGACGACGCCGCGATCGTCCTCGTCTGGTTCGATCTGCTCCGCCACCGGTTGCGCGCGCTGCAGCCGGACGACGCGGACTGGATCTTCTCGGCCTGCCAGGACGCAGAGGTACAGCGCTGGACCACGATCCCGCGGCCGTACTCAATCGACCACGCGCGGGAGTTCGTCGCCGACTCCCCGAACGTGAGGCTCGCCATGGCGGTCGTCGACGCGGCATCCGACCTTCCGGTCGGAGTCGCAGGGATCAACGCCGTCACCGACGGGATCGCGACGGTGGGCTACTGGGTCGCACCATGGGGACGCAGGCGCGGAGCCGCGACCGAGGCGCTGCACGTCCTGTCGACGATCGCCGCACGAATGGACGGCGTCCGCACGGTGCGGGCCCTGATTGCCGGGACGAACGCGGCATCGCAGGCCGTCGCCCGGCGTGCCGGCTTCGCGCACGCAGGCGCGACCGGCGACCTGTGCCCCGACGGTCCGTGCGCGGTCGAGGCCGTCGCGTTCGACCGGACGGTCTGAGCCGGCGAGTCAGCCGTCCGACGGGCGCCGCTGCCGGGTGAGCAGCAGCGACCCTGCGCCACGGGCACGACGGGTGCGCAGGCCGAGCCGCTGCGCGGCGTAGTGCGCGCCGACCGCCGCTGCGATGCCGACGACTCCGGCCAGCCTGGCATCGGCGGCCGCCACCGCGGCATAGACACCGGAGACGAGCAGTGCAACGAGCGCGTTCGGGGCGCTCGTCAGCAGGATGCCGGGAACCTCGTCCTTCAGCACCGACACCAGCACGCCGCCGCCGACGGCGGCCACGACACCGACGAACAGCGCCGACACCACCGGCAGCCCCGCGCGTAGGGCGTCGGCAACCCCGGTGATCGCGAACAACCCGAGCGCGAGCGCATTGAGCAGCGAAACGAGCACCGCGATGCGCGAGATCCGTTGGCCGAGGAGCAGCACGACGAGGATCGTGCCCAGCACCGTCACGATGAACCACGGCGTCCGCAGGCTGGCGACCGGCAGGTTGCCGATGAGCAGGTCGCGGATGAAACCGCCGCCGAGGCCCATCAACAGGCCGAAGGTCGCGACGCCGACGATGTCCCAGTGCTGCTCGTCGTCGACCGTCGCACGGAGCGCACCGACCACGGCGTTCACGCCGACCGTGAGCAGCGCGAGCCACAACGGCGTCTCCGTGGCGAGGTCGGGGAGGAACGGCACGCTTCGAGCCTACGAACGTCCGGTCGGCGACACCCCGACGTCCGAGATGGAATGCTGTCTCCGTGCCCCGGCCCTTCGACCCCGTCGTGCTCGAGGGTGCCCACGTCCGGCTCGAACCGCTCGGCGAGTCGCACCTCGACGCCCTGGTCGCCGCAGCGGACGGCCCGCGCGACACGTTCACGTACACGTGGGTGCCCAAGGCGGAGCCGGCCGACGTCGGCCTCTACGTCCGGCTCGCGGTGGAGCAGCACGCGCGGTGCGAGGGTCTCGCGTTCGCAGTGGTGCGACTGGCGACCGGCGCGGTCGTCGGCAGCACGCGGTTCATGAAGGCCGAGTACTGGGACTGGGGTGGCGGCACGTACTCCCAGTCCCCCGACGCGGTCGAGATCGGCAGCACCTGGCTCGCCGAGTCGGCGCAACGGACCGGCGTCAACACCGAGATGAAGGTGCTGATGCTCGACCATGCGTTCGACGTCCTCGGCGTGCGGCGCGTCACGCTCAAGACCGACACCCGCAACCGTCGCTCACGGGACAACATCGAGCGGATCGGCGCCACCTTCGAGGGCGTCCTGCGCGCGCACATGCCCGCGACGGACGGGGGCGTCCGCGACTCGGCCTGGTATTCGATCCTCGCCGACGAGTGGCCGGCCGCCCGCGACCGCCTCGTCACTCTGTTGCGTCCGCCGAACTGAGT
This sequence comes from Acidobacteriota bacterium, assembly GCA_018969685.1. Classification (GTDB taxonomy): domain Bacteria; phylum Actinomycetota; class Acidimicrobiia; order Acidimicrobiales; family Ilumatobacteraceae; genus UBA3006. Next base: position 14,973 of record JAGWXX010000039.1, read on the forward strand.
CGGGACGGTGCGTCCACCGCCGCTCGAAGCGGTAGTCAGGCCGCGGCGAACCCTTCGACGCCATCCGGACTAGAGCGACGTCATTCCGGCGGGCGGTCGAGCCACGCCACGAAGCAGAACTCGTTGCCTTCGGGATCCTGCATCACCTGGAAGCGGTTGGTCGGCTCGTCGACCGGCGCGCCGACCCGACGCGCGCCGAGGGCCTCGGCACGTGCAGTTGCAGCGCCAAGGTCGTCGACGGCGAGATCGAGGTGGAGCCGGTTCTTCACCGACTTTCCCTCGGGGACCCTCTGAAACGACAGGTGGCCCGTTCCTTCGACGCCGGAGAGCGAGATCCAGTCCGTGGTTCGCGTCCGGTCGTCCACTGTGCCGCCGAGGACCTCGCTCCAGAATCGGGCGAGTCGTGCGGGTTCCGCGCAGTCGATGACTGCACCGATCCACCGTGCGACGGGCACCTCACTCACCCGTTCTGCTCGCGGCCCGTGCCGCGCGCTCGATGGCGTCCCGGTGGGCCGCCCAACCCGCGTCGTCGAGGTCGGGAAGGTTCGGTGCCGCCATGCGGTGCCCCGTGCCCCCGTCGACGAGCTCGCGGACGATGTCGGCGTGGCCAGCGTGCCGGTGCGTCTCGGCAACCATGTGCACGAGGATCGTGTGGAGCGTGACGGCGCGGCGGTCCTCCGGCCACCACGCCACGGTGCCCGGCGACTCGAGGTCGAGCGCCGAGATGGTCTCGTCGCTCGTCCGCCACGACTGGTGGTACAACCTGACGACGTCCGCGCGCGACTCGCGCTCGGACGCCCACATGTCCTCGTTCGGTGGCGCGCCCGGCGCGAACCACGGCAGGTCCACCGGACACGGCCGCCCGAAGACCCCGGTGAAGTAGCCAATCTCGACGCTCGCCACGTGCTTGACGATGCCGAGCAGGTTCGTGCCGGTCGGCGTCAGCGGGCGACGCACGTCGTACTCCGACAGCCCCTCCATCTTCCACAGCAGCACCTCGCGGCCGACCTGCAGATACCGGTGGAGCACTCCCTTTGGTCCGTCCATCGGATCAGTCTTGCCTGTTGGCATTGGAAGAACGCCGTCCGGTCGACGGCGGCGTATGCACGTCGCCAATCGACGACCGGACCGGCGAGCGTCACCTGGAGAAGTCGACGTCGGCGGCACGCTCGGTGCCCGCGGCACGGCCCGGAGCGGCGTGCCACGTCCAATAGGCGTTCGTCATCGCGACGATCGACTCCGCCGTCAAGTCCGGCGACGCATCGTTCGTCGTGTGCGCGTCAGCCACGAGCAACGCGTCGTACCCGCGGGCTATCGCGCCGTGCAGGGTGGCGCGGATGCACCACTCGGTCTGCGCCCCGACGACGACCAGACGGTCGACACCGAGTCCCGCAAGCACCTGCTCGAGATCGGTTTCCTCGAATGCGTCGTTCCACGACTTGTGCACGACGGGTTCTCCGTCCCGGGGCACGAGCTCCGGCACGATCCGCCAGGCCTCGCCGTCGCGCACCAGTTCGCCGTCATGGTGCTGCACCCAGACCACCGGTACCCCGCCGACACGTGCGCGATCGATGAGTCCGTGAATGCGCCGCACCACCCCCGAGCGATCGTGCGCCTGCGCAAGGACTCCGTTCTGCGCGTCGACCACGAGGACGGCGAGGCCGCTCCGCCCCACCAACGTCGACATGGCTCAACCCTAGCGATGCGTCGCCGCGGCGAGCCGCTCGGTAGCGTCGGGGTCCATGTCGGGCCGTACCCTGCGCCCGCACGTCGTCGTCGCGGCGGCCGCCTTCTTCGTGCTGCTCGGCGCGGCCGGCGTGCGCAGCACCCCGAGCGTGCTGATCGACCCGCTTCGCGACGAGTTCGGGTGGAGCCGGGCGACCGTCGGGTTTGCGGTGAGCATCAACGTGCTGCTCTTCGGATTCATCGGTCCGTTCGCCGCGGCACTGCAGAACCGCTACGGACTCCGCCGCGTGACCGTCGCCGCGCTCGCGACGATGGCCGGTGGTGCGGCGCTCACGACGCAGATGACCCGGCCGTGGCACCTGTTCCTGCTGTGGGGGTTCGTCGTCGGCACGGGCGCCGGATGCATGGCGACGGTGTTCGCCAGCACCGTCGCATCCCGCTGGTTCGTCCAGCGACGCGGGATCGTGACGGGGGTGCTCACCGCGGCCACCGCGAGCGGACAGCTGGTCTTCCTCCCGCTGATGACGCACCTCGCCGGGACGTCGGGATGGCGCACCGTCGCGGTGACCGTGGCGGTCGCGACGGCGTCCGGGATCCCGATCGTGCTCCTCTTCCTGCGCGACCGGCCCGAGGACCTCGGCCTCGCGCCGTGGGGGGCGCCCGCCGACCACGTTCCCGTCGGCACCTCCGGCAACCCGGTCGCCAACGCCCTCGGTGCCCTGCGCGGCGCGGCCGGCTCGGGCACGTTCTGGATCCTCTGGGGGAGCTTCGCCGTCTGTGGGCTGAGCACGACCGGACTCGTCCAGACCCACTTCATCAGCGCGGCGCACGACCATTCGATTCCCGCGACGCAAGCCGGGGCGTACCTCGCGCTCATCGGAGGCTTCGACGTCGTCGGCACGCTCGCGAGCGGATGGCTCACCGACCGGTACGACCCGCGGAAGCTGCTCGCCGCGTACTACCTGTTGCGCGGCCTGAGCCTCTTCGTCCTCGACCCCGCACTCGCGCAGGGCGGAAGCGGGTTGTTCGGCTTCATGGCGTTCTACGGACTCGACTGGGTCGCGACCGTGCCGCCGACGATCGCGCTCTGCCTGCAGCACTTCGGGGGCGAACGCGGGCCGCTCGTCTACGGCTGGGTGTTCGCAGGACACCAGGTCGGCGGGGCGCTCGCCGCATGGGGAGCGGGCGCGCTCCACGACGTCAGCGGCAGCTACCGGCCCTCGTTCGTGCTCGCCGGCGTGGCGTGCGTCGTCGCTGCCGTGGGCGTCGGTCGCATCGTCCGGTCGGCGCCGGACTCATCGGCCCGCATCGTCGGGGTCGCGTCGTGAAGATCACCCTGATCGGCACCGGGAGCCCGATACCCGACCCGAACCGTGCGGGGCCGTCCACGCTGGTGCAATCGGGCGCCACGAATCTCGTGGTCGACTGCGGACGAGGCTGCGTGATGCGCCTCACCGCTGCGGGGGTGATGCCGCCGTTCGTGGGCGCGATCCTCCTCACCCACCTGCACAGCGACCACATCAGCGACCTCAACGACCTCGTCACGTCGCGATGGATCATGAGCCCGGCGCAGGCGACCCCGACGATCATCGTCGGCCCGGTCGGAACCGCACGGGTCGTCGACGGACTGCGGGCGATGCTCGCACTCGACGAGCAGTACCGGCTCGACCACCACGCCGACCTCCGCTCCGGACCGGGCATCGTGCTCGACGTGCGGGAGGTGTCGCCGGGCGATTCGTTCGAGATCGGCGGCATCTCGGTGGCGGTGGGGCGCACCGACCACCGCCCCGTCGCACCCACCATCGGCTACCGGTTCGAGGCCGACGGCAAGGTTGCCGTGCTGGCAGGCGACACCGTGCCGTGCGCCGAACTCGACGACCTGTGCCGGGGCGCCGACGTCTACGTGCAGACCGTGCTGCGACCCGACCTCGTCGAGGTGATGAAGCAATTCCTCCCCGCCCAGGCACCCCGGCTGCACGACATCCTCGACTACCACTCGAGCGTCGAGGACGCGGCGAAGACCGCCGCGCGCTGCGGCGTGTCGACGCTGGTGCTGACGCACTGCGTGCCAGCCGTGCAGCCGGGCCAGGAGGCGGACTGGATCGCGCAGGCCACACCGCACTTCGGTGGCCGCGTCGTGGTGGGCCCCGACCTCACGTCGGTCGACGTATAGCCGCGCGACGCCCGCCGCTCGGGCGCAGTCGGCCTGTCAGCCGCCGTGGACGGCGTGCTCGTCGACGAACAGCCGCCGTCGCGCCGACACGTTGGCCATCGAGTCGGCCACGACCTGCGCTCCGATCTCGCTGGCGTACGCGGCGTCGAACGCTTCGCGCGAGTCGAACCACAGCTCGGCGATGCCGTCGGGGTCGCCCTCGCCGGGCTGTTGCACCACGTTGAACACGGCCCGGCGCAGGCCCGGCAATTGGCGCGCCAGCGGCTGATGCTGGCCGAGCCACCACTGCGCGAATTGCTCGTGGGTCGCATCCTCTCGGCGGAAAAGGAGGATCGCAGCCTTGAATGTCACGACGGCTTCCTCGTCCGGGCGAACGGCCTGCCGCCGACGGAGAGCGCCACGCTCACCACGATCTCGTCCGCGCGCGGGGCGTCGGGAATCCAGACGTCGATCGCGTCCATCTCGTCGAACGACCAGATGTCGTCCTTGTTCGTGATGGGCAGCGTGATGTGCGCGCCGGGCCCGCCGATCTTCTTCGTCGAGGGAATGATGTCGTCGCCCTTGACGACGACCTTCCGCACCGGTGCACCGAAGCGCGGGTGAATCAGTGCGGCGGCGTGCTCGATCTCGCCGTCGGTGCCGACGATGGCGCCCTTGCCGTAGGCATTGACGTCGCCTGCGGTAACCCCGAGCGCCACGAGCGCGCGCTCCGCCAGTTGCCGCGAGATCTCCGCGCCCATGGCCTCGAGCTCCGCGAGGTCGGCACCCGGCCGGCCCGCGAACGGGTTCGCGATCACGGCACTGGCC
>JAGWXX010000103.1 GCA_018969685.1 Acidobacteriota bacterium
GGTCGTTCACGTCGCGGTCCAGGTGGATGGCGAGCTGCGAGATGCGCGCCACGGGTTCGCCCGAGTCGAACGTCGCCGTGGATCCGTCGGCGAACACCGTGCGACCCGCGATGCGCAGGTCCCGGTCGAGCCACGAATTCAGGAGCGGGGATCCGTAGACCTCGAGGCCGAGCTGGGATGCACCGTACGCGTGCTGGTCCGGAAGGGGCTTCAGGACGAAGCCCGGCGAGTCGCTGTGGGCACCGATGATCCGGACGCCCTCCCCGGCGATCCGGTCCATTCCCGTCCATGCGATGAGGGCGCCACCGCGCACCAGCAGGCCGCGGGGAGAACCGAGATGCTCCGAGAAACCCGCGTCGAGGAGCCGATGCCGCCACGCCGCGACGAGATGGTGCTGGGTCGGGGACGCGTCGAGGTCGGCCGCGAGGGACGCGACGTCCATCAGCCCGTGGAACCGGGCAGCGTCGGCACGGTCACCGTCTGCCCGAAGAGCGTGCACGTGGCACCCGCGACCGACCCGTCCTGGATCGCCACCCGCGCGCGCTCCACGCACACGCTGACGTTGTCCCGTTGGTCGAAGGCGGCGACCGCGACGACCCCGCACACGATCACGAGCAGGAGCTTGGTGACGAGGGACTTCACGAACTTCAGGACGAGCAGCCCGATCACGACCGAGCCGCCGACGGTTCCGAGGGCGATGTCCTGCGCGGCCTGTGGGTCGAGTGCGAGGAGCGCCACGTGGACAGTGTGCCACCGACGGAGCGGTACCGTGGGGACGGTGCGCCGACGGACGGATGGCTTCGTGCTCGCCGGCGGAGGGAGCTCCCGTTTCGGTTCGGACAAGTTCGACCATGTGGTGGACGGCCGGACCATGGGGGAGCGGGCGGTCGACGCGCTCTCCGTACTGGACTCCGTGACCGTCGTGGGGCCCCGACGCGGTCCGGTTGCAGGGGCGTCCCGGTGGTCCGGTGGCAGGGAGGGCGAAGGTCCGCTGGGCCCGTTGATCGACTGTCTGGAGCGCTGCGGGACGGGGACGGCGGTCGTCCTCGCCTGCGACTACCCGTACGTCGGGCGGCTGCTCGTCGGGAGGCTGGCCGCCGCACTGTCCGGGGACGCCGACGTCGCGCTCGCCGACGACGGGCGTCCGCACTGGCTCGTCGGAGCGTGGCGGGCAGATCGGGCCGTCGGGGTGCTGCGCACTGCGTGGGACTCCGGGGAGCGCAGCATCCATCGGGCGGCGGAGGGCCTGGCACGTGCGGTCGTCGGCGCCGAGCCGTCGGAGCTGCTCAACGCGAATCGGAGGGCCGATGTCGGTGCATGACGCATCCTGGGTCGCCGACGACGCGCACCTGGACGAGGTCGTCGACATGTGCACGGAGGCGGGCAGCTACTCGCTCGACACCGAGTTCCACCGGGAGCGCACCTACTTTCCGCAGCTGGCCCTGGTGCAGGTCCGGGTCGCGGATCGGACCTTCCTCGTCGATCCATTGGCGTGCGACGTGCGGCTGTTCGGGCGGGCCTTCGCATCCGACGCCCTCTGCCTGGTGCACGCGGCGCAGCAGGACCTGGAGGTGATGCGGCAGGAATCGGGGCAGGTCCCGTCGCGCATCTACGACACGCAGATCGCCGCCGGATTCCTCGGGCTGTCGTCGCCGTCCTTGGCGTCGCTCGTGCAGATGGAGGCGGGCGAGGCGCTGCCCAAGGGCGACCGGATGTCCGATTGGCTCCGTCGGCCGTTGTCGGACGCACAGCGCCGGTACGCCGCCCTCGACGTCGCCTATCTCTCGCGCATCCACGGTTCGCAGGTGAAGCGCCTCTCCGAGCTCGGACGGCTGGAATGGGTCGAGGCCGCGTGCGAGGACCTGAGGCGCCGCGACCACGGTCCGGCGGATCCCGCCACCGCCTGGCAGCGCGTGAAGGACGTCAGGACGGTGAAGCGGGGGGACCGCGGGGTCGCGATGGCGGTCGCAGCATGGCGCGAGCGGCGCGCCGCGGAACTCGACATTCCGGTTCGGAGGGTGGTGTCCGACGTGGCCCTGATGGCCATCGTGCACGCCCGACCGGAGACGGTCGACGACCTCTCCTCGGTCCGGGGACTCGACGTCCGATCGCTGGGGAAGGGCGGAGCGGAGGCCGTCCTCGCCGCAGTCCGCGAGGGTCGGGAACGGATCGTGGAGGCACCGGACTCCGATCACGAGCCGATCGACCGGCGATTGCGGGGCGTCGTCCCGCTGCTCATGGCATGGACCGCCGAGATCGCACGCGTGAACTCGATGGATCCGACCCTGCTGGGGACGCGCCGCGACGTCGTCGAGTTCCTGTCGGGCGGTGCATCGGCACGGCTCCGCAACGGCTGGCGGGGCCAGATGGTCGGGCAGGACCTCGATCGGATCGTGTCAGGCAGGGCTGCACTCGCCTATCAGTCCGACGGCAGCCTCCGCCTCGTGGACTCCGAGGCGCCCTGATTCGCCCCCACCGAGCGGGTAGGCTGAGGGGGCTGCATGCAGGGCGTTGACGGGTGGTGCTGACCGCTCGAGTGAGGTCGGAATCCGTGAAAAAGGGTCGCCACCGTCGTTTCGAGGAAGCGCGGAAGTTGAAGCAGGCGGGTCCGACCGCAGCCGACCTCGGTCTCGGCCGTCGCGACGAGGCGTCGGGATCCGAGGACGACGAGTACGCGGCGATCGCGGAGCGCTACGGAGTGAGGTTCGACGACGAGGACGCGGAGGACGCGACCGACGAGGAAGACGGTCCGCAGGCGTAGCCCGCGGCCGTACCGATTCCCATGGCACAGCAGTTCCGGAACGTCGCAATTGTCGCGCACGTCGACCACGGCAAGACGACGCTGGTCGACGCCATCCTCAAGCAGACGGGGGCGGTCGCGTCCCACCAGGCGCCCATCGACCGCGTCATGGACTCCAACGACCAGGAGCGCGAGCGCGGCATCACCATCCTGTCCAAGGCGGCCTCGGTCGAATGGAGGGGCACGCGGATCAACCTGGTCGACACCCCGGGCCACGCCGACTTCGGCGGCGAGGTCGAGCGCGCCCTCGCGCTCGTCGATGGCGTGCTGCTCCTCGTCGACGCCGCTGAGGGCCCGCTGCCCCAGACGCGCTACGTGCTCTCGAAGGCGCTCCGCCTTCGCCTGCCCGCGGTCGTGGTGATCA
>JAGWXX010000040.1 GCA_018969685.1 Acidobacteriota bacterium
TCGCCGGGGAACCACGGCTCGAGGTCGCGGGGGATCGTGTTGATGTACGGGGTCGACACCGTCGCGGGGAAGCTCACCTGCGACGCGCGGGCGCGCTCGAGGAGCCGCGAGAGGAGGTAGCGCGCGCGGTTCTTGCCGTGCGCCTCCACCACCGCGTCGAGCGAGTCGAGCCACTCGGCGGTCTCGGTGGGATCGGTGTCGGGGAGCTGGTGGACCGAGCCGTCGAAGATCACGTCGGCATTCTCGCAGGTCGGACCGCGCGTGCGGAATGCGCCGCCACGGGACCGTGCCGTCGTAGGGTGCGGGTCGCCGTGTCCGCAGGTCCGTCACCGATCGTCGCCGCAGCGGACGGCTCTGCGCTGCGCAACCCCGTCGGTCCCGCCGCGTGGTGCTGGTACGTCGACGACTCGTGCTGGGCCGCGGGTGGCTGGTCGTCGGCGACGAACAACGTGGCCGAGCTGACGGCGATCCTGCGGCTGCTCGAGGCCACGAACGGGACGGGCGTCCCGCTGGTGGTCGAGTGCGACAGCCAGTACGCGATCAACTGCGCGACCGTGTGGATCCACAACTGGAAGCGCCGCGGCTGGCAGACGGCCGACCGCACGCCCGTGAAGAACGTCGAGCTGATCCAGGCGATCGACTCGGCACTCGAGGGACGCGACGTCCGGTTCGAATGGGTGCGCGGCCACACGGGCCACCCCCGGCAGGAGTCCGCCGACCTGCGGGCGCGCACGTTCGCCGAGGCGCTCGACGCCGGTCGCGCGCCGAACGCCGGGCCGGGCTGGCGGGGGTAGTCCTCCGCCTTGGTCGCCGGCTCGGGCCGTGCGTAGTGTTCCGCCGCATGGACCTCAAGGGATCGTCAGCAATCGTCACCGGCGGCGCGTCGGGCATCGGGGCGGCCTGCGCCGTGCTCCTCGCCGCGCGCGGGGCAAAGGTCGTCATCGCCGACCTGCAGGAGGAGAAGGGCCGGGCGCTCGCCGCGCAGATCGGCGGCGCGTTCTGCAAGGTCGACGTGACCAACACCCAGGACATCATCGACGCCACCGAGCTGGCGAAGTCGATGGGTCCGATCCGCGCACTCGTCAACTCCGCGGGAATCGGCTGGGCGCAGCGCACCGTCGGCAAGGACGGCACCTACGAGTCGGCCGCCAACCTCGACGCGTACAAGAAGGTCGTGGCGATCAACCTCGTCGGCACCTTCGACTGCATCCGCATCGTCGCCACGGCGATGGGCCGCAACGAGCCGCTCGAGAGCGGCGAGCGCGGCTCGATCTGCAACCTCGCGTCCGTCGCGGCGTTCGACGGCCAGGTCGGACAGGCGGCGTACTCGTCGTCGAAGGGCGGCGTGGTCGGCATGACGCTCCCGATCGCCCGCGACCTCGCGGCCATCGGCGTGCGGGTCAACACGGTTGCGCCCGGCCTCATCGACACGCCGATCTACGGCCAGGGCGAGGCGAGCGAGCAGTTCAAGACGAACCTGCAGAAGGGCGTCCTCTTCCCGCAGCGGCTCGGGCACCCCGAGGAGCTCGCGAGCATGGTGGTGGAGTGCATCACCAACAGCTACGTCAACGCGGAGACGATCCGCGTCGACGGCGGCATCCGCATGCAGCCCAAGTGACCTGACCGGCCCGCCGTGGGCTTCGTCCCGCACCGGCACCCCTTCACGCCGTACGACCGCGCGCCGGATGCGTCGGCGGACGGCTTCCGCGCGATGCCGATCCGCGACGACATGCTGCCGCCCGCTCCCGAGGGCGAGTTCCGCCACCGCATCGGCGTGCGGCCCCTCGACCTCGCCGAGTGGCTGCCGTCCGACGAGGAGACCGGACCCACCATCGCCATGAAGCGCGCGCTGATCGCGGAGCGCGGCGACGAGGTGGTCGCGTGCACCGGGCACGGCGGCGCGGCGGCCGAGGAGGCGGCGCAGCTCGTGGCCGGCTGGTGCGGAGCGGCGATCGGCGGGAGCGGGGTCGACGCGCTCGTCGAGGCCGCGCTCCTCGTCGCCGACGACCTGACGGTGCTCGGCCCTGCCGGGGTGGACGGCGGCGCGCCGCGCTTCGTTGCCGGCGTGGTGTGCGCGCCGAGCCGCTGGTCGCTGCGCTCGAAGATGGGGCGCACGATGCTCGAGACCCACGATCCGGTGCCGCGCTACGCCGAGCACATCGGCGCCGCCGTCGACACCGTGCTGCGGCGCCTGTCGCCGGACCGCCCGGTGTGGCGCAGCAATTGGACGCTCGTCGACCACCCCGCGCTCTTCCAACCGGAGGTGCCCGACGGCCCGCTCGTGGACGACCCGTCGGAGCTGTGGGTGCGCATGGAGCGCGAGACGCTGCGCCGGCTGCCGGGCACGGGCGGGATCCTGTTCACGATCCGCGGCTTCCAGCAGCCGCTCCCCGACTACGTGGCGCGCGGGCGCGAGCAGGCGCGGATCGTGCGCGACCTCGTCGCCCGCCTGCCCGACGACGTCGCGCGCTACAAGTCGGTGCTGCCGCACCGCGCGGCGGTGGCGGCGTGGCTCGACGCCCGCTGCTGACGCGGACCGGACCGCGCGGCGGTGCCCATCCAGTCGCGCGGCGCGCCGGTCAGGTCGTGTAGTCGGCGTTGATCCGCACGTAGCCGTCGGTGAGGTCGCAGCCCCACACGGTCGCCTCGCGGTCGCCGGTGCCGAGCGAGACGTGGATGAGCACCTCGTCGCCCCGCATGTACGCGCTCAGGCGGGCCAATCCGCCGGCGTCGACCGGCGAGGGATAGACCTCCTGGTCGCCGAAGCGGATGACGACCCTCGACTCGTCGATGTCGGTGTCGTCGCTGCACTTGCCGACGGCCATCGCGACGCGGCCCCAGTTCGGGTCGGCCCCGTGCACGGCCGTCTTCACGAGCGGCGAATTGACGATCGACTTCGCGACGCGCCGCGCCTGGGACGCGTCGCGCGCGCGGTCCACGCGGACCTCGATGAGCGTCTCGGCGCCCTCGCCGTCACGGGCGACCTGGCGCGCGAGCGAGCGCAGCACGTCGTGCACGGCGGCCTCGAGCGCGCCGGCGTCCACCGGACCGGCCGCACCGCTTGCCATGGCGATGGCGGTGTCGCTGGTGGACGTGTCGGTGTCGACCGAGACGCAATTGAAGGTGACGTCGACGGTCCGCCGGAGGATGCCGTCGAGCGTCGGCCCGTCCACGGCGGCGTCCGTGAACACGAGCGAGATGAGCGTCGCCATGTCGGGCTCGATCATCCCGACGCCCTTCGCGACGCCCACGACCCGCGCGGGCCCTGCGCCGACTGCCGCCTCAGCGATCTTCGGGACGGTGTCGGTCGTCATGATCCCGCGCGCCACGTCGTCGGCAGCGCGCCCCGTCGGCCGTGCGGGGAGTGCCGCGAGCCCCGCACGGATGCGGTCCATCGGGTAGTGGCGCCCGATCACGCCGGTGGAGGCGATCGCGACGTCGCCCTCTTCGCAGCCGATCGCGCGGGCGACCCCGGCCACCACCTCGCGCGCGTTGGCGAGGCCCTCGGCTCCGGTGGCGACGTTGGCGTTCTTCGACACGACCACGACGGCTTGCGCGCGAAGGTCGGCGAGGTGTCCGCGGCTCACCACCACGCTCGGCCCCGCGAAGCGGCTGCGCGTGAACACGCCGGCTGCGGCGCACGGAGCCTCGCACGCGACGAGCACGAAGTCGTCGGACGAGTCCTTCACGCCGACGTTCACGACGTGCGCCGCGAAGCCGCGGGGCAGCTCGGTCGGCACGGTCAGGAGTCGGCGCCGAAGTGCCGGGCGAGGTTGTCGAGCGTCCGCTCGATCGACCGCTCGTTGTTCGGGATCGCGCGCATGAGGGCGAGCAGCAGCGGCGCCCGGTTCGTCGAGTAGTCGAACTCCTCGCGGACCATCGTGCCTCCGGCGACGGGCGAGAGCACGTAGCGCCAGACGTGGCCGCCCAGGTGCCTCCAGCCGATCCGCGAGGCCTCGTCGAACTCGACGACGGTGTTCGTCATGCGGTAGGGGAGTCCGATCCGCATGTCCATGCCGAACGTCGCGCCGAGCGAGAGCCGCGCCGGCGCACCCGGGCGGGCGGCGACGACCGAGCCGGATCCGTCGAACGAACCGTGCCGGGCCGGATCGGCGAGGAGGTCGAAGATGCGGTCGGGGCTGGCGGGCACCAGCCGCTCGGCCCAGACCACCTTGCGCGCTGCGTCGTGTGGCATGCGCGCAGGCTAGGCGAGCGCCGCGAGGACGGCCTCGCCGCACCGGCGGCCGGAGAACATCGCGCCCTGGATCGACCCGGTGTCGCGGTGGTCGCCGCAGACGAAGCGCCCGTCGCCCAGCGACACCGGCTGCTTCGGGTGGAACGGCGGCGCCTGCACGGGGCCGCCGTGCGCGATCGCGTAGGTGCGGATGAGCCTCCACGCATCGACCCGCGGACCCCACCACGCCCGGAGCTGTCGCCGCGCGAGCGCCTCGACGTCGCCGTCGGCGGTGCCGGGCAGCGCGGCGACGACGAGATGGCGGCCCGTCGGCGCGTAGGTCGGTGCGACGTTGGTCAGCACCGCGGCGTTGAGCACGGGACCGCGGCCGGTGCCGTCGAGCACGACGTACCGTCCGCCGATCGGCGGCTCGTCGGCCTCGAAGTACGCGCACGACACCGTGCGCGAGCCGACGTCGGGGAGGCCGAGCAGCGCAGCGGCCGTCGGGCCCTCGGTGGCGACGACCACTGCGCGCGCCGCCACGGTGCCGCCACCGGCGATCGCCACGCGCCCCTGCGCGACCGACTCGACCCTCGCCCCGAGGTGCAGCGACCCGGGCCGGAGCCCGGCGGCGAGCTGCTCGGGCAGCGCCTGCATGCCCCGGGAGGGAAGTGCGCTGTCGCCCTCTGCGAGCGAACGGAAGATGATGTCGAACATCCGGCGCGAGGTGGCGAGCGACGGATCGAGCTGGATGCCGCCGAACAGCGGGCGGAAGAACCGCTCGATCGCGTCGCGCGAGAACCCGAAGCTGCGCAGCGCGACGGCCGTCGAGATGTCGTGCCCGCCGAGCAGCGCCGCCGGCGGGTCTGCGCGCAGCACGCGGCTGCGCAGCACCGCGATGCGCACCTTGTCGGCGATGCCGCCGATCGGGGCGATCGCCGTCGACGGCGCGAGGTGCGGGCGCCGGAACGGATCGCTGACGACCCAGCCCCGCCTGCCGCGCCACACCATCGCCCCGGGCTCGAAGGTCCGCAGGTCGAGCGCGCGCAGGTCGACGTGGCGCGCCACCTCGGGGTACGCGGTGAGCAGGACCTGGAAGCCGCGGTCGAGGCGGAACCCGTCGACGACGTCGGTGCGGACGCGCCCGCCGACGCCGTCGGACGCCTCGAGCACGACGGCGTCGAGCCCGGCTGCCTGGATCGTGCGGGCGGCGACCAGTCCGGCGAGTCCGGCTCCGACCACGACGACGTCGGCGCGCCCGGGCACTGCAGTCGCGGGCAGGGAAGGCGTCGTCGCCACGCGGGTGACGGCCTACTTGCCGAGCAGGTGTCGCAGCGCGACGTCGAGCGTCGGGTGCGCGAACCGGTAGCCGCTCGACTCGAGCGCACGGGGCACGATGCGCTGTCCGGTGAAGAGGAGCGCGTCGGCGAGGTCGCGGCCCAGCAGCGCGCGGGGACCGAACGCGGGGACCGGCACGAGTGCGGGTCGCCTCAGCACCGAGGCGAGGACGCGCGTGAACTCGGCGTTGGTGACGGCGTGCGGCGCGACGAGGTTGACGGGGCCGGACACCGGCGCGGTGAGCAGGTGCTCGATCGCGCCGACCTCGTCGTCGATCGAGATCCAGCTCTGCCACTGGCGTCCCGACCCGAAGCGCCCGCCCGCGCCGATGCGGAAGAGGGGCAGCAGCTTGCGCAGCGCACCGCCCTTCGGCGAGAGCACGATGCCGGTCCGCAGCAGGGCGGTGCGCACGCCGGCCTGCGCGGCGGGCGCGGCCGCCGACTCCCACTCGACGCACACGTCCGCGAGGAAGCCCGTGCCGCGGGCGCCCTGCTCGTCGAGCACCTCGTCGCCGCGGGCGCCATACCAGCCGATCGCGGAGCCGGAGAGGAACACCGTCGGCGTGCGTGCGAGCCCTGCGATGGTGCGCGCGAGCAGGGCCGTCGACGCGGTGCGGCTCTCGAGGATCTCCCGGCGGTACGCGGCGGTCCATCGCTTGTCGCCGATGCCCGCTCCCGAGAGGTGGATGACGGCGTCGCAGCCCTCGAGGACGGCGGGATCGAGCTCGCCCGCAGCGGGGTTCCAGCGGGCCTCGCCGGTGCCGGGCGCTCCGCGGACGAGACGGACGACGTCGTGGCCGCGGCCACGGAGTCGGGGGACGAGCGCCGAGCCGATGAGCCCGCTCGCGCCGGAGACGACGATCTTCATGACGGTCAGGCTACGAGGGTGCCGGGTCCCGTGCGAGACCGGAGCCGCTCAGTACGTCGAGGAGTCCTCGCCGTACGGGATCACGATCGGCACCGAGGTGACGACGGTGTGCGGGCGGTAGAGGAGGCGGGCCTTCAGGCTGAGGGCCGTCTGGTTGTGCAGCCACTGGGATCGGATGCTCGTCACGAACTCGGGGATGACCACGGTGATCAGGTCGTCCTCCGACTCGCCCTCGAGCTCGTTGATGCGCTCGAGCACGGGATCGGCGATCTCGCGGTAGGGGGAGAAGATGGTCTGCAGCTCGACGTTGATCCCGTACTTCGCCCAGTCTGCTGCGAGCTGCTGCTGGTCCTCGTCCGACTGCACGACCGACATGGCGATCAGCCGGTCCGGCCGGAGGCTCTCGGCGTACTTGATGGCGCGCAGGACGCCCTGGTTCACGGTGCCCACGAGGACGATGACGAAGTGGGTCTGGAACGGGGCCTCGTAGCCGGCCCGTGGCTCGAGGAAGGTGCGCACGCGCACGTAGTGGCGGTTGACCGCCTTGAATCCGATCATCAGCGACGGGATGACGATCGCAGGGATCCACGCGCCATCCGTGAACTTGACCGTCACCACGGTTCCAGCGACGAAGAAGGTGGTCAGCGCGCCGATGGCGTTGATGGCGATGTGGAACTTCCACCGCGGTTCCTTCTCGCGGACGTGGTGGACGCACATGCCGGCCTGGCTGAGGGTGAACCCGGTGAACACGCCGACGGCGTACAGCGGGATGAGCGCGTTGACGAGTCCGCCGAACGCAACCAGCAGTCCGCCGGCTGCGACGCTCAGGAAGATCACGCCGTTGGAGAACACGAGCCGGTCGCCACGGTTCATCAGCTGGCGCGGGAGGTAATTGTCCCGCGCGAGGATGGCCGAGATCCGCGGGAAGTCGGCGTAGGCCGTGTTCGCGGCGAGGATGAGGATCGCGAAGGTGGCGAACTGCGTGGCGAAGAAGAAGACGTTGCGCCCGCCATAGACCTGCTCTGCGAGCTGCGCGAGCACCGTGTTCTTGATCGTGCCTTCGTGGTCCTTCACCGGCTGGAGGTGCTGCGCGAGCACGCTGAGGCCGAAGAACGACGTACCGAGGATGACGGCCATCATGATCAGCACCGTGGAGGCGTTCTTGGGTTCGGGCTTCTCGAACGCCGGAACGCCGTTGGAGACCGCCTCCACTCCGGTGAGCGCGACCGCGCCCGAGGCGAACGCCTTCAGGAAGTAGAACGCGGTCACGGCTCCCTGCATCTCGAGGAGGTCCTGGGCCTCGCCCTCGTGGGCGATCGGCGGGAGGTCCTGGAAGTAGACGCGCCAGAGGCCGACGACGATCAGCGTCAACAGGCAGGCGACATAGAAGTACGTCGGCGGGGCGAACAGCTTGCCCGACTCCTTCAACCCCCGGAGATTGGCCACCATCATCAGCGCCACGAAGCCGAGGCACAGTTGGATCCGGTACGGAGCAAGTCCGTTGAACGCGGAGATGATCGCGGCGGTGCCGCCGGCGACCGACACGCAGACCGTCAGGACGTAGTCGACGAGCAGCGACCCGCCCGCGATCAGGGACGGATACTCGCCGAGGTTCTCCTTGGTGACGGCATACGACCCGCCACCGTGCGGATACGCGTGCAGCGTCTGGCGGTAGCTGGAGACGACGATGGCGAGCAGCACGACGACCATGAGGGAGATCGGGACCAGCTGCGAGTACGCCGCCATCCCGATTCCGGCGAACGAGAGGAAGACGATGAGGATCTCCTCCGTCGCGTACGCGGTCGAGGAGATGGCGTCGCTGGCGAAGACGGGGAGTGCGATCCGCTTCGGCAGCCGGCGGTGGGCATCCTCGGCGGTCGCGATCGGCCGGCCGATGAGGAGCCGCTTGAGCCACGAAGAGCCGGTCGAACCGTTCATTGCGCAGAGAGCCTGCCACACCGCCGCCCGGAGGGCGGCGTGCCTACGCTGTCGGGGTGATGGAGCGCAGCGCATGCACGTCGTGATCGTCGGCTGCGGGCGCGTCGGCTCGACCCTCGCGCGCGGCTTGAGCGCCCCGGGCAGCACCGTGGCCGTGGTCGACCGCAAGTCGTCGGCGTTCTCGCGCCTTGGCCCCGACTTCGGCGGCCAGACGGTGACGGGCATCGGGTTCGACCGCGACGTGCTCGTTCGCGCGGGCATCGAGCGCGCCGCCGCCCTCGCCGCCGTGACGAACGGCGACAACTCGAACATCCTCGTCGCGCGCGTCGCCCGCGAGCAGTTCGGCATCGAGCGGGTCGTCGCCCGCATCTACGACCCGAAGCGCGCGGAGATCTACGAGCGACTCGGCATCGCCACCGTGGCGACCGTGAAGTGGACGTCGGAGCGGATCCTTCGACGGATCCTGCCGAACCTTCCGGCCGTCGAATGGACCGATCCGAGCGCGAAGGTGTCGCTCGTCGAGCGCGAGGCGCCCGTCGAGTCGATCGGCGAGCGGATCCTCTCGCTCGACCTCGACGGCGGGCGCGTCGTCGCAGTGAGGCGGCTCGGCGCGGCGTCGATCCCCGGCCCCGACACCGTCCTGCAGGAGGGCGACGTGCTCTATCTCGCGGTCCCGACCGGGTCGCTCGAGCAGGGAGGTGCGTCGTGAAGGTCGTCGTCGCCGGCGGCGGCAGCGTCGGGCGCTTCACCGCCGAGCAGCTGGTGCGCGCCGGACACGAGGTGACCATCATCGACAACGACGCCGCGGTCGTCGGGGAGTACGACAAGGGCGGTACCGCGGTGCGCTGGGTTGCGGGCGATGCGTGCGACGTCGCGGTGCTCGCGTCGGCGGGCGTTCCGGGCGCCGACGTGGTCGCGTCGGTGACGGGCGACGACGAGGACAACCTGGTCGTGTCGCTGCTGGCGAAGCAGGAGTTCGGCGTGCCGCGCGTCGTGGCTCGGGTGAACAATCCCAACAACCACTGGATGTTCAACGACATGTGGGGCGTGGACGTGTCGGTGTCGACGCCCCACCTCATCACCGCCCTGGTGCAGGAGGCGGTGACCGTGGGCAGCTTCGTGCGCCTCATGCAGCTGAAGGCCGGCCGTGCGGAGCTGGTGGAGGTGACGCTCGTCGAGACGTCGCCCGCATGCGACCGTGCACTGGCCGACCTCGGGTTTCCGCGCAGCGCCACCGTCGTCGCCATCGTCCGTGGCGACCGCGTGATGGTGCCGCGCTCCGACACGGTGCTGCGCGCCGGCGACGAGGTGATGGCGCTCATCACCGAGGACGCCGAGGCGGAGGTGTCGCGGATCCTCGTCGGATGAGCCGCCGCGGCGCGGCTAGTGGCCGGGAGCCGGCAGCAGGGTGTACGACGGGTTGAGGAACACGAGGCGGCCGCGCTCCTCGAACGCGACGCCCTTCACGACGACGCAGCGGCCGTGGCCGATGCCGCGCACGGCGGGCCTCCCGCTGAAGATGACGGTGGCCTCGGCGGTGCCGTCGTCGATGACGATCTCCATCGCGGGGGCGCCGGCACGCGGCTTGAGCGTGATGCGCTCCACCTCTCCGCACACCGTGACGCGGGTGCGGGGAGGTGCGTCGGCGAGGTGGACCAGCCCGAGCGGGGCGAAGCGCTCGGTCAGCCGCTCGGCGTCGAGCGCGCCGATGTCGCGCGACATCGAGCGGATGCGTCCGCGGATGCCCATCTACGAACCCGCGAGCGCCGAGAGCCGGTCGGCCAGCTCGGCGTCGGACAGCGCACCGAGCGACGTGTCGAACGTGCCGTCGCGGGAGATGAAGGTCCACGCGGGCTGGTAGGGAACGCCGAACCTCGCGAACACGGTGCCCTCCTGGTCGACGACGGTGGGGAACGAGATGCCGTACTGCGCGACGAAGTCGTTCATCGCCGATTCGCTGCCGTACCACGCGACGCCCACGATCCTCACGTCGGACCCGAACCGCTGGTGCGCCTCCTCGACCGAGGGGGCCTCAGACCTGCAGGTGCCTCAACCGGGCGCCCAGAACCACATCGCGACCGGCGACGCGGCGAGCTCGGCCGCGAGGTCGAACGAGCCGCCGTCGAGCAGCGGTGCGACGAGCGGTGCGACGAGCGGTGCGGGTGCACCCGTTGCGGCGGTGTCTCCGGCGGTCGTCGCGGGCGATCCGGCCGGCACGGGTTCCGTCGAGGACGACGGTGCGCACGAAGCGGCGAGCGCCGCGACGAGCGCGAGGCCTGCAATCCGAGTGATCCGGCGCACGGCGCGAGTGTACCGAGCAGCCCCTAGCGTGTCGGGACGATGCGCACGAAGACGTTGATCATGTGGTCGCTCGTCTGCGGCGTGGTGATCCTGGCCGCGGGCGGGTTCAAGCTGCTGCAGATCGCGGGCGACGACGCGACGGTCGAGTTCCTCGCTGCAGGAGCCGGGGCTGAGGTGGGCGGTGCGACGGTTGCCGCAGTGTCGTTGCGCGACGAACCGGGGGCGACGTACGTCACCGTGTCGATGTCCGGCATGGATGCCGGCGATGCCGTTGCCTCGTGGCGCCTGCTCGCTCTCGGGGTGGTGCACCAGCCCGACGCTGTCACCTCGGCGGACGGGGGTCCGTGCGGTGCGACCGTGCAGACGTCGGCGACGTGCGTCCTGGAGTTCCCCGCGACGGAGGGCGTGCGCACGGTTGCGTTCCTGCGCGGAGGGGTGCAGCGCCAGTGGACCCTGTCGCCGTAAGGCGGCGCCCACTACGGTTCTGCCCGACCCGACGGAGGTGACAACGGTGGCCGATGAGTTCGACCTGGTGGTGATCGGCGGCGGCCCCGGCGGCTATGCCGCCGCCTTCTACGCTGCCTCGGCCGGCATGTCGGTGGCGCTGGTCGAGCGCGACACGATCGGCGGCACGTGCCTCAACCGCGGCTGCATTCCGGCCAAGGCGTTCCTCGAGACCGCCGCGGTGCACCGGCACGTCCAGCACGCGGGGGAGTTCGGCATCTCGACGTCGTCGCCGACGGTCGACTTCTCGGTCGCGCAGGCGCGCAAGCAGGGCATCGTCGCCGGGCTCGTGCGCGGCCTCACCGGGCTCACGAAGTCGAAGAAGGTGACGTACCTCGTGGGCACCGGCTCGCTCGGTGCGGGGCGCTCGGTCACGGTGTCGCTCGCGGAGGGCGGCACGCGGGAATTGCGCGGACGCAACGTCGTCGTGGCGACGGGCTCGGTGCCCCGGACGATCCCCGGCTTCGAGCCGGGCGGCCCGGTGATGACCTCCGACGAGGTGCTGATGCTCGACCGCATCCCCGCACGGATCGCGGTGATCGGCGGCGGTGCGATCGGGTGCGAGTTCGCCTCGACGTTCGCCGACCTGGGGTCGTCCGTGACGATCCTCGAGGGGCAGCCGAAGATCCTGCCGGGGCTCGACCCCGACGTCGCCAGCGTCGTCGTCCGCGCGTTCGGCAAGAAGAAGATCGACATCAAGACCGGCGTCGCGGTGACCGGACACGTGCCGCAACCGGGCGGGTCGACGGTCGTCTCCTTCGGCGACGGCCAGACGATCGAGGTCGACGCCGTCGTGGTCTCGGTCGGCAGGAAGCCGGCCACCGACGGACTCGGACTCGCGGGCACCGCCGTGAAGGTCGGGGAGCGCGGGTACGTCGAGGTCGACGAGTGGTGCCGCACGGGCGAGCCGGGCGTCTATGCGGTGGGCGACGTCATCGCGACGCCCCAACTGGCGCACGTCGCCTACGCGGAGGCGATCCTCGCCGTCCGGCACATGCGCGGGGAGCCCGCCGTGCCGGTGGCGTACGACCGCGTGCCGTGGGCCATCTACTGCAGCCCCGAGGTGGCGTGGGCGGGCCTGTCGGAGGACGAGGCGCGCGCGAAGGGCCATGACGTCGTCACGGCGAAGCACCAGTTCCGCGCCAACAGCCGGGCGATGATCATCGGAGAGACGGACGGTCTCGTGAAGGTGATCGCCCGGAAGGATGTCGACGGTCGCGCGGGGCAGGTGCTCGGCGTGCACATGGTGGGCCCGTGGGTCACCGAGCAGCTGTCGGGCGGTTACTTGGCGGTCAATTGGGAGGCGACGGTCGACGAGATCTCGACCTTCATCCAGCCGCACCCGTCGCTCTCGGAGACGTTCGGCGAGACCGTGCTCTCGCTGACCGGCCGCAGCATCAACTCCTGACGTCCACGGTCGTCGATTCGGCCGCGATGGCCGCCTGATTCGTAGACTCGGCGCTGCAACGACGGAGGCGCACCATGGCGGACATCCCCCTTCCCCAGCTCGGCGAGACGGTGACCGAAGGCACCATCACGAAGTGGTTCAAGAAGGTCGGTGACACCGTCGCGGCGGACGAGCCGCTGTTCGAGGTGTCGACCGACAAGGTGGATACCGAGGTGCCGTCGCCGATCGCCGGGACGCTCACGGAGATCCGCGCGAACGCCGGCGACACGGTGCCCGTGGGCACGGTCGTCGCGGTCGTCGGTGCGGCCGGTGCGGCTCCGGTCGCCGCACCGCCTGCTGCCCCCGCTGCTCCGGTGCCGGCATCTGCGCCTGTTGCCGCGGCACCCGTTGCACCTGCGTCCGCACCTGCACCCGCGCCTGCACCCGTCGCCGACGCCGCGCCTGCCGCAGGCTCAGGTCTGCTGCTGTCGCCGGTCGTCCGGCGCCTCCTTGCCGACCACGCCATCGATCCCGCCGCCGTCACGGGCACCGGTCCCGGCGGTCGCATCACGCGCGAGGACGTCCTCGACCACATCGACCGGCATGCGGTGAAGCCGGTGGCTGCGGCCGCCGCTGCGCCCGCGACGGCGACGCCCACACCCACACCCACACCTTCAGTCGCGCCCACTGCTCCCGCCGCCGCCGTGCCGCCGGCGTCGCCGGCCCCCGCTGCTGCTCGTCCGGCCGCTGCACCGGTCGCTCCTGCTCCTGCTGCGCCGAAGGGTGCGGAGCCCGCTGCACCCGTCGAACGTCGCACGGTGGTGCCGTTGTCGAAGATCCGCCGGCTCACCGGCGCGCACATGATCGGCTCGAAGTCGACCAGCCCGCACGCGTTCAGCGTGGTGGAGGTCGACTACTCGAACGTCGACCGGGTGCGCGCCGCCGAGCGCGAGCGCTGGCGCGCGGCGGAGGGCTTCAGCCTGACGTACCTGCCGTTCATCTCGCGCGCACTGGTCGACGCGATCGCCGAGTTCCCGCACATGAACGCGAGCATCGACGGCGACAACCTCGTCGTGCACGGCTACGTCGACCTCGGCATCGCCGTCGACCTCGACTACCAGGGCCTGCTCGTCCCGGTGGTTCGCGACGCCGACTCGAAGCGCCTCCGCGCGATCGCCCGCGACGTGAACGACCTCGCCACGCGCGCACGAGCCCGCAAGCTGGGCCCGAACGAGATCCAGGGAGCCACGTTCACGATCACGAACAACGGCTCCGCGGGCTCGGTGCTGACGATGCCGATCATCAACCAGCCGCAGGTGGCGATCCTCTCGACCGACGCCATCGTGCGCCGGCCGGTCGTGGTCGAGGCGGAGGGATCGGAGAGCATCGCGATCCACCCGGTCGGCAACCTCGCCATGGCGTGGGACCACCGCGCGTTCGACGGCGCGTATGCGGGCCGGTTCCTGTCGCGCATCAAGCAGATGCTCGAGACGCACGACTGGTCTGCGGAACTCTGATCCGCGCATGACCGGCGCGCACCCCCTGCACGTCCGCTGGCTCGGACGGGTGCCGTACCGCGAGGCCCTCGCGCTGCAGCACGGTGTGTTCGCGCACGGGCGCGACCAGCACCTGCTGCTGCTCGAGCACCCGCACGTGTTCACGCACGGGGCGAGCGCGGACCTCGAGCGCAACCTCCGCTGCACGCCGTCCGAGGTGGGCGCGGAGCTCGTCGAGGTGCAGCGCGGCGGCGACGTCACGTACCACGGCCCGGGCCAGCTCGTCGGGTACCCGATCCTCGACCTGCCGCCGAAGCACGGCGACGCGGGTGCGGCCGACGTGCGCGCGTACGTGTCGTCGCTGGAACAGCTGGTCATCGACGCGCTCGCCGAACTGGGCCTCCCCGGTGCCGGCCGGATGGGCGAGTACCCCGGCGTGTGGATCGGCGCCGACGGCCCGTCGCCCCGCAAGATCTGCGCGATCGGCGTGCGCACCGGGCGGGGCTCGGGCGAGCGGCGCACGATGCACGGATTCGCCCTCAACGTCTCCACCGACCTCGAGTACATGCGCCGGCACATCGTTCCGTGCGGCATCGACCGCTACGACGTGACGTCATTGGCGGAGGAGGGCATCGCGGCCTCGATGCGCGACGTCGTCGACGTGGTTGCGCGCCTCGCGGCCGCGCGCCTCGGCGACGGCACCGGGACGCGCGCGGACGTCGCATGGCGGCACGTGCCCGGGGACCTCTCGCCGTTCTCGAGGGGCGAGGCCGCGGCCGGTGCGGCACCGCGGCGCGGGTCGCGCCTCGCCGAGGCGGGCGTGTCCGGCGGGCTCTCGATCTCGTCGCGCAAGCCGGAGTGGATCCGGCCACGGGTCTCGCTGGACGATGCCGTGCTCGCCACCCGCCGGACCGTGCGCGACCTCGGACTCGTCACGGTGTGCGAGGAGGCCGGGTGCCCGAACCTCAGCGAGTGCTGGGCCGACGGGACGGCAACGTTCATGGTGCTCGGCGAGCGGTGCACGCGGGCGTGCGGGTTCTGCCTCGTCGACACCCGCAAGCCCGGCCCCGCCGACGCCGACGAGCCCGCGAGGGTGGCGGAGGCCGTCGCGCGGATGGGCCTCGAGTACGCGGTGCTCACCATGGTGGCGCGCGACGACCTCGACGACGACGGAATGGCGCACGTGGCTGCGTGCGTGCGCGCAATCCGGGCGCGCTGCCCGGGGACCTCGGTGGAGGTGCTCGTGTCGGACGCCCGCGGGTCGTCGTCGCTCGACCTCGTGCTGGCGGAGCGTCCCGACGTGTTCAACCACAACATCGAGACGGTGGCGCGGCTGCAGCGCGCGGTGCGGCCGTCGGCCGGATACGCCCGCAGCCTCTCGGTGCTGTCCCGCGCCTCGGCTGCGGGTTTGACGGTCAAGTCGGGCATCATCGTCGGCATGGGAGAGACCGAGGACGAGGTGCGGGAGGCGCTGGTCGACCTCGCATCGGTGGGCGCGCGCATCGTGACGATCGGCCAGTACCTGCGGCCGACGGAGGCCCACCTGCCCGTCGCGCGCTGGGTGGAACCCGCCGAGTTCGCGCGGCTCGCGGCGTTCGGCGAGTCAGTGGGACTCGCGCACGTCGAGGCCAGCCCGTTGACGAGGTCGAGCTACCACGCGAAGGATGCGCAGCGGCGGAGCCTCCCGCTGCTGCCGGCCTGACATGGCGCGCGCGGGGGGACCGGTGCCGGGGATGTCGGCCGGCGACTACGCGTCGCGCATCGTCCGCGTGCGCGCGGCGATGGCCCGACGCGGCATCGACGTGCTGCTCGCCTCCGTGGGGCACGATCTGCCCTACCTCACCGGCTACCACGCGATGCCGCTCGAGCGGCTGACGATGCTCGTGGTGCCGCTCGACGGACCGGTGACGATGGTCGTGCCTCGGCTGGAGGTGCCGCGGGTCGTGCCGCAGCCGGGGGTGTTCGAGGTGCTGCCGTGGGGCGAGACGGAGGATCCCGTGGCGCTCGTCGCGGAGCGCGCCGCGGGAGCGCGCACCGTCGCGGTCGGCGACCAGATGTGGGCGAGGTTCCTCGTCGAGCTGCTGCCGTCGATGCCGGGTGCGCGGTTCGTGCGCGCGGTGGACGTGATGGGCGAGCTGCGGATGGCCAAGGACCAGCGCGAGATCGACCTGCTGCGCGCCGCCGGCGCCGCAGCGGACCGCGTTGCCGCGGACCTGCAGGCCGGGCGCATCCCGCTCGTCGGACGCACCGAGGCGGAGGTGTCGGCCGACCTGTCGGCGCGGCTGGTCTCCGAGGGGCACGACGTCGTCAACTTCGCGATCGTCGCCGCGGGCGAGAACGCGGCGAGCCCGCACCACCACCCGGGGTCGCGCACGATCCGCCACGGCGAGATCGTGCTGTGCGACTTCGGCGGCACCATGGGCGGCTACTGCAGCGACATCACGAGGTGCGTGCACCTCGGCGAGCCGTCCCCCGAGGTGGCGGAGGCGTACCGGGTGCTGCACGAGGCGCAGCGCGCGGGCGTCGAGGCGGCGGTGGTGGGTGCGTCCTGCCAGGACGTCGACCGCGCGTCCCGTGCGGTCATCGAGGCCGCGGGCTACGGCGAGTACTTCGTGCACCGCACCGGCCACGGCATCGGCATGGAGGCGCACGAGGAGCCGTACATGGTGGAGGGCAACGACCGGCGCATCGAGGCCGGCTTCGCGTTCAGCGTGGAGCCCGGCATCTACGTGCCCGGGCGGTTCGGCATGCGCCTCGAGGACATCGTCGTCGCGACCGGGACGGGTCCGCTGCCGATGAACGCCGCCGACCACGCCCTCGTGGTCGTCGAGGCCTGACGCACGGCGGCGCGCAGTGATCCGGCTCGACGCGGCGACCGTGATGCTGCAGTGGTCGGCCGGCGGACTCGGCTTCCTGTGGTTCACCACGCGCCGGGGCGTCGCGGGCCCCGGCTACGGCCTGCTGCTGCGCGCGACGTTCGCGGCGTTCGCGGCAATCTCGGTCGCGCTCGGCGCGCGGTATGGCGTCGTGCCGTTGCGCGAGGCGTCCGGCGTCGCCGTCGCGGTGGCGGCGCTGGCGACGCTGCGCACGCGCCGGCCGTCCCTCGACCTCGTCGCTCCGGTGCTCGCGGTGCCCGGGCTCGTCGCGGCGGCCGCGGCTGCGGCCGACGGAGCGGGCGGCACGGCGGTGTCGATCGCGCGCGTCCTCGTCGGGACCGCGTTCCTCGGTGCGGTGAGCGACGCGATGCTGCTCGGGCACTGGTACCTCGTGCAGCCGGGCATGCCGCGGCGCCTGCTCAACGAGATGACGACGGCCGTGATCGTGACCTGGCCGTTCGAGGTGGCGGTGCTGCTGCTGCCGACCGGGATGGTGAGCGTGCTGAACGGCACCGTCGACGACGGGTGGGACGGCGTGCTCGGCTGGTTCTGGCTCGCGTCGGCGGTGCTGACGGGCGTGCTGGCGTTCGTCACGCGCGCCGCGCTGCGCGAGCGGAGCTACGCCGCGGTGATGGCGGCGACCGGGCTGATGTACCTGGCGATCCTCACCGCGTTCTGCACCGACATCGTCGCCCGCGCGCTGCTCGCCGGCTAGGGAGACTCAGCGGGGCGAGCCGGGCGCCACGAGCGGCCAGGGCATCAGCCGGGACATCGCGACGCCGAGCTCCAGCAGCAGCGGCTCGTGGTGGTGCCGCGCGTTGATCTGCAGCCCGATCGGCAGGCCGTCGAGCAGTCCCGCCGGCAGCGAGATCGCGGGATTGCCATGGAGGTTGGCGGGGAAGGTCAGCCGTCCGTTGTTGCCGGCGCCGGCCTCGATGCCGCCGAATGTCGACGGCAGGGGACCCTCGGCGGGGAACGCGACGTCCGGGTTGCTGGCCGCGACGACGAAGTCGACCTCGGAGAAGATCGCCGCCATCCGCTCGTTGAGCTCCATTCGGCGCGCCTCGATGCGCGCGCGGGCCTCGGGTCCGTACGCGCCCTCGGTCGCCTCGAGGCCGAATCGGATCTCCGGCGTCAGGTCGCCCGCGCACGCCGGCCACGCCTCCCCGAGCTGCGCGCGGATCTCGAGCATGCCGCTCACCGACCAGGCGGCGCCCATGCGGGGGAGCGAGGTGTCGACGGTGGCGATCGACATGCCGGTCGCGCGCGCCAGCCCGCTCGCGGCTTCCTCCAGCGCGCCCCACATGCGCGGCGCGACGACGGCACCGCCCCAATCCGGTGCGAGCGCGATGCGCCTGCCGCGCAGCGCGTCGCCGAGCGTGCCGAGGCCGCGCTCCCACCCCTCGGCGCGCGGGAGGCTGAACGGGTCGCGGTCGTCGCGGCCGTTGCACGTGTCGAACCACCGCGCCACGTCGCGCACGCTGCGCGCCATCACGCCCGTCGCGACGGTCAAGTTGCCGAGCTGGACCTTCGGCGCCCGCGGAATGCGGCCGAACGTCGCCTTCAGGCCGACGAGCCCGGTGAAGCCCGCGGGGATGCGGATCGACCCGCCGCCGTCGCCGCCGGTGGCGAGGGTCACGATTCCGCCCGCGACCGCGGCCGCGCTGCCGCCCGACGACCCGCCGGGCGTGGTCCCGTGGCGCCACGGATTGTGGGTCGCGCCGTTCAGCACGGTGCGCGTGACGTTGACGCCCCCGAACTCGCTCGCGGTGCAGAGTCCGACGGGGTTCGCCCCGCCGCGCCGGATCGCACGGTCGACCATCACCGACGTGTGCGCTGCGCGCCGCGATGCGAACACGGTGCAGGCCTCGGTGTCGGGCCATCCGGCCACGGCATCGAGCTCCTTCACGCCGATGGGCACGCCGCCGAACGGCTGGGAGGTGTCGGCGCGGGCCGCCCGCTCGCGCGCACCGTCGGCGTCGAGAAACGAGAACGCATTCAGCGAACTGCGGCCGATCGCGTCGAGCACCGCCTCCAGCTCCTCGGACGGCGAACGCTCGCCGCGGCGGAATGCGTCGACCAGCGAGCACGCGTCCCCCGCCCACGGTGCGCCGGGCCGCCCCATGGCGCGACACCGTACCCCTCGTGCCCGGCCACAAGTAGGGTGCCGGAGCGGCATGGACTCGTCGACCTTCCTCGGACTCGAGCCACGCGGCACGTCCGGCGCGACGAACGGCCGCTGGGCGATGGAGGTCGTGCCGGGCCTCGCGACGAGCGGACGGTTCCTCTTCGGGGGTGCCGCGCTCGCGGGCGTGGTC
>JAGWXX010000104.1 GCA_018969685.1 Acidobacteriota bacterium
CGCCACCGGCACCTCTCGAGCACCGGGTGATCGGCTGGTCGGTGCAGGGTCGTCCCATCGTCGCGCGGCGGTTCGGCCACCCGGGCGGCACCGTGGTGGTGGCGGTGGGCACGATCCACGGCGACGAGCAGAGCGGGCTGCAGGTGGCGCGCGCGCTGGCCACCGGAGAGGTGCCGCGCGGCTACGACCTGTGGGTGGTGCGCGACGGAAACCCCGACGGCACCGCCGCGAACCGACGGCGCAACGCTCGCGGCGTCGACCTCAACCGCAATTTCGGCACCTGGTGGGCGCCGACCGAGTGCCCTGGCCCGTACTGCTCCGGCCCTGCGCCGGCGAGCGAACCCGAGTCGCAGGCGCTCGCGCAGTTCCTCCTCCAGGTGCAGCCACGGCTCGTGGTGTTCTTCCATTCGGAGGGCCCGCACATCGTGGACAATCCCGAGCGCGGGCTGCGGCGCACCGACGTGCTGCACGCGTACGCCGACGGCGCGTCGGCCAGCGTGGCCAACCTGCACTGCGGACTGGACTCGTGCACGGGCAACGCGACGCAGTTCGTCAACCGCAGCATCGAGGGTGCGACGTCATTCGTCGTCGAGCTGCCCTGCCACGACCGGTGCCTGCCGCCGCGACAGGTGGAGCGTCACGTCCGCGGCTTCTGGGCCGCGGCGCGCGCCGTCGCGGGCGACTAGCCCATCCACACCGGCGAGGCCCAGCGCCAGATCATCTCGTGGTGCAGGGCGGTGATGTCGTCCTCGGTGAAGCCGTCCCATGTGTAGCCGCCAGCGAGCGTGAAGACCGCGGGCTTGTCCTGCACGAACTCCATCACGAGGTCTTCGCGCGAGGCGATCGTCTCCATGGGGTCGTCGAACGACACGACATTCACGGGGTCGACGCCGGCGTTGTAGATCACGATCATCCCCGGCTCCCACGCCTCCGTGCCCTTCCTCAGAGCCGACCGGACCTCCGCGAGGTACTCCTCGTCGGATCCCGAGCCGAGGCTGCGGAGGCGCAGGTGGTGCGGCTCGTGCGGCCGGTACGAGTCGACCCCGCTCACGCTGAGGTCGATCTGCACCGCGTCGCCGTGCACACCGATGCCGAGCTCGGGGAACTGCAGCAGGTGGGCATGCGTGCCGCCGCCGCAGTGGGCGTCGAAGTCGAGGATCATCACCCTCCGCGGAGTCTCCAGCCCCGTCAGCGCGTGCGCCGCGCCGACGGCGAGCCCGTTGATCGTGCAGAAGTTCGAGCCCCCGTCGGGGGACGCGTGGTGGAGCCCGGACGACAGCGACCCGGCGCGCCCGCCGTGGGCGGCGACGTACTGGATCGCCGCGACGATGCCGTGGCTGTGCGCCGTGGCGAACGACCACGTCGTCGGACCCCAGGTGAACCCGCTCGTCTCCGCGAGCTCGATGTCGTCGCCGTCCTGGAGCGCCTGGACGTAGGCGGGGTCGTGGAGGCGCCCGATCAGCGCCTCCACGAGCTCCACCGGCACCGCGCCGCGCGGATCGACGATCTCCACGTTCGCGTCCACGCGGACGAGGTGGTCCGCCAGGTGCTGCGACTTGCGCGTGGTCTCGAACCGGTGCGGCGACGAGACGTAGCGCTCGTCGAAGTAGACGGGCATCACCACTGTGCGTACGTCTCCGCGAGCGCCGTGAGCGTGCCGAGCGGGCGGTCGAGCAGCACCTCGAGGTGCGCCACGATCAGCTCGTTGGGGGCGAACGAGCGCCGCTCCATGCCGCCGTAGGTCTGGACCATCGGGTGGGCCGCCTTCAGCGCCGCGATCGCCTCCTCGGGGTCGAAGCCCTTCGCGATGCAGATGCCCCACGCCGTCGCCGTCGACCGCGAGATGCCCGCGTGGCAGTGCACCAGGATGCGGTCGCGCTGCACCGCCCACTCGACCATCGAGCGGACGTCGTCCAGCGTCGGGCCGCCGTGTCTGACGTCATAGACGTCGTCGAACTCGACCACATGGTGGTCGGGGTGGCCGAAGTCGTCCACCTCGCCCCGGGTCGGGCCCGCGGTGAGCACCGCCGGGTACTCCCCCGCACGGGCCAGCACGCGGGCCTCGTTGAGGTTGACGACGCGCACGGGCAGGTCGAGCCCGTTGGCAGCCTCCTGCGGAATGTTCCTGGCGTTGTAGGTGGTCATGTCCTGTCCCTCCTCGGGTGTCCTGCACGCCCCGGATTGGGCGGGCACAAGGAAGACGCACGGAGGGAACGGGCGTGTGACGCCATGATGCCACCTCTGGGACGCCTGACCCCGGGAACCGGTGGCCGCGTGCGGCTGGCCCCGCCGAGGGGTCGGCCGGAACCGCCGCTACTGGGTACTGAGGCTGGCCCGGAAGAGGCCCTCGGCCATCGCCGCCCGCACGGCTGCGCCGGGCTCGGACAGCCGCTCGAGGGTGACGTCCCGGATGCCGAACGTCCGGGCATACCCGTGCGGGTAGGGACCGACCGGCGAGCCGGTGTCGCACCCCACGTCGAAGGTTTCGCCGCTCATCGAGAACACCAGCGGGACGGTGCGCGCGAGGGTGGCGTGGCCGACCGCGACGCCGTCGACCTCGAGCACCAACTCGCCGCCCTTGCCGAATCCACCCTCGGAGTCGAACACCGCCGACACCACGTGGTTGCCGGAGTCGAGCGGCGGACCCGACACCGTGGTGACGTCGTGGCCGAAGCAGTTGTAGGTGAAGTGCGGCCGCCCGTCGCCGAGCCACATCGACCATCCGGACATGTTGCCGCCCTGGCAGGCCACCACCCCGGCGGCCGCGGACCCGTCGACGTCGATGCGCCCCGTGATGCGCCACGAGCAGTTCTTGAGGCTCAGCACGACGCCCTCGGGCAGCCGCACGTGGTCGGTCGTGTACGTCATGGACGTCGCGCCGTCGAGCGCCGACGGCACCGCGAACTCGCCGTGTCGCGGCGAGCCGGCGTCGCGCAACGGGTAGACGCCGTATTCGGTTGCCACTTCGTGGAAGCGGCGCTGCAGGTCGGCGAGGATCTCCGGGTGCTCGGCCGACAGGTCGACGG
>JAGWXX010000105.1 GCA_018969685.1 Acidobacteriota bacterium
CGCTGGAAGCGCGACAACCGGTCCCGGTTGATGGTGGCGGTGGCGACCTGCAGGTGGTGGCCCGGCACGCCCTCGTGGTACGCGGTCGTCGGCTCGCCCCAGCGCGGGAAGACGGTGCGGCCGTTGGCCGGGTACCACGTGCGACCCGGACGGGAGAGATCCTCGCTCGGGCCCGTGTAGTACATCGCGGCGGCACCGCCCGGCGGGGCGATCATCGCCTCGCACCGGCGGATCGAGGCGGGGATGTCGAAGTGTCCGCCCGACACGAGGAAGTCCCGTGCCTCGTCCATCAACTGCTGCAGCCAGTCGCGCAGTGCCTCCTCGCCGTGGACGGCGCGGGCGGGGTCGGTGTCGAGCAGCGTGCGCACCTCTGCGGGTGTCGCGCCGGGCAGGATGCGCTCGCCGACCCTCCGGATCTCCTCGTCGATGCGCCGCACCTCCTGCCATCCCCACGCGTAGGTCTCCGCCGCATCGGTCTCCATGCCGAGCCAGCGTCGACGGGCGAGCGCGTGCCGCTCGGGTCCGATGCCGTCCTTCGGATCGGCCTGTGGTGCGTAGGTCGAGCGGAGGTACGACGACGTCTCGGCGAGGGCGTCGTTTGCCGCGGCCGCAGCGCGACGGAGCGCGTCCATTGGCGCGCCGGGAATCGACGCGGCCTGCTCGACGAACGGACCGAAGAACCCGTCGCCCGTCGCGCGCCCGGACCAGTCGTCCAGCTGCTGGGCGACGGCGAGCGCCTGGCGCCGCGGCGCCACCACGCCGCGCGACATGCCGAGCGACCATGACTCGCGCATGCCGGCAAATGCTGCGGGTACCTTCCCGAGCCGCTCGGCGATCGTCGACCAATGGTCGGCCGTCTCCATGGGCATCAGGTCGAACACGGCCCGCGCCGAGTCGACGTCGCCCGCGATGACACGGATGGCGCGCAGGTGCTCGCCAGCCTCGTGCTCCGCGACGGACATCTCCAGCGACTCGCGGAGAACGCCCGCGGCGAGCCGGTCGTCGTCGGACTCCGCGGGGATGCCGTTGAGGGCGGCGAGGGTCGCCCGGTCGAGTTCGGCCCGTGCGGCGTGGCCCGCCGGGCTGAAGTCGGTCATCTCATGGTCGTGGCCGGCGATGCCGAGGTAGGTGGCGGTGCCGGGGTCGAGTGCCGCGGAGCGCTCGATGTAGTCATCGGACAGGCGGTAGACGGCGGAGGTCATGCGGACACGCTAGGCGAGGGTCCGTGGCAAGGAGACGCGATGGGCTCCGGTGCACCGCCTCGACGCGACGTCAGGTCGTGCGGTCGGGGCCGTGCCGGTCGACCTTGCCGACGACGATCGACTTCGTCGCGTCGTCGACGTAGAGATAGACGCGGATGAGGCGCGTCCCGCGTCCCCGCCTGAGGTGGGCGCGCAGCGGCACGAACTCGCCGTGCCACGTGGCGAGGTAGTAGTCGGCGTGCTTCTGCGCGGTGCTTTCTCCGATGCTCGGGACGTAGTCGAGTCCTGCGGTGCCCTTGGCCCAGCTCTCGAGGCCGCGGAACGAGACCTTGTGGGCGCGCCAGTCGGCAACGACGCCGTTGAGCCGCACGAGGTCGAAGAGCAGCATCTTCGGGTCGGGCCCCTCGAGATCCTCGGCGGTCTCGAAGGCCTCCTTGGCGAAGCCGAGGTTGGTGCACCGTCGCGCCGCGATGGCGATCGCATCCGCCACGGACGCGACGACGATGCTCGCCGGCTGCGACTCCCGGTAGATCTCGTACTCGACGTTGCGGGAGATGAGCAGGTCGACCTTCTTCCGCAATTGGTCGATCTCAAGGTCCTTGCGCTCGATGTCCTCGTCGCGCTCGCTGACGCGGTCGAAGAGCTCGTCGCGCTCGCTCTCGACCTGTTCCAGGATCTCGTCGAGGATGTCGATGTGCTGCCGGTCCTCGTCGTGGCGCGCGCGCAGATGGTCGACGGTGCGCTGCAGCTCAGCTGCGACGACCCGAGAATCGTCCTCGTCGGGGCGCGGGGCCGTACCCGGCGCGGGAAGGGCCGCCGTCGGGGTGGGAACGGACGGCGCGGGGGCGGATCGCGTCTGCGGCGCCGGTTCGGGGCGGGGTTCCCGCGGCGGCGGTGGCACGACGAGCGGTGGCACGAACGTGGCGGCTGCGAGCACGGGTGCCACGAAGTCGCTACCCCGGGCGTTGGCGCTGAGCTCCTTGGGTGCGTGGCTGCCGGGCCAGAGGATCAACGGGTAGGCGGTGGTGACGAGTGCCGAACCCCAGAGATCGTTGAACCCCCGAATGGCGTCGTCGTCCGCGAGGTGGGCGACGTGGGCGAGTCCGACGAGCGCGCGCGCCACGCCGGCGGAGCGCTCCGAGCCGGTTGCGCGGCCCGTGACGACGTCGACGATGATCGGCAGGCGTCTGCTGGGGGCCAGCGCCAGGGCGGCGAGCGCCTGCCCGTCGACGAAGCCGGCGACCCGCTGCGGAGCGGCGCCGACGCGGCGCTCGGCGTCGTAGGTCGTCATGGTGTCGGCGGCACGGGCCACGAGCTCGAGGAGCTCGGGGCGGGGCAGCGCCGGACGCGAGCGGAGGGGTTCGACGAGCGAGCGCAGCGCCGACTCGACGACCCGGGCCTCGAGTGTCAGCGCCCCGCGGACGGGGAGGACGGTGACGACGGTGGTGCGACCGATCCCCTCGCGCGCGAAGGTCTCCGAGTACTGGATGCGGTACACCGGGTCGCGGTCGCCGCTCCCGACCGGCCGCAGCGTCCGGAGCGACGCGTTCGCCGGCAGTCGTCCCCCGGGAGCGAGCTGTTCGCTCCATCCGTCCACGAGCCCGACGACGCCGTCCCGGACCTCGTCGTTCCACGACGATGCCGCGAGGATCACGGAGTAGGTCGTCGTCACGGCTCGGAACGCTACGGCGCACGACCGATCCGTGCCAGACCGGAGCCCTAGGCTCGCGACCGATGCCGCGCCCACTCGTGTTCCACCACGACAGCGGCACGTGGCGCCCCCGCT
>JAGWXX010000106.1 GCA_018969685.1 Acidobacteriota bacterium
GCGGAGGGAATCGACGAGGTGATCGTCTGCACGAACCCCAACACCGAGGGAGACGTGACGGCGATGTACCTGGCGAGGCTGCTGAAGCCGCTGGGGCTGCGCGTGACGCGCATCGCGAGCGGCCTGCCGGTGGGCGGCGACCTCGAGTACGCGGACGAGCTGACCCTCGGTCGCGCACTCGACGGCCGTCGCGAAATGCCCGACTGATTCGCTCGGGACGGTCCGCACCTCGGGGGCGCGGACCGTGCGTGGCTAGACGGTGCGGACGATCAGCGCATCCCCCTGCCCGCCGCCGCCGCACAGGGCCGCCGCGCCGGTGCCGCCGCCGCGGCGCCGGAGCTCGTGCAGGAGCGTGAGTGCGAGCCGGTTGCCGCTCATGCCGATCGGGTGGCCGAGCGCGATCGCGCCGCCGTTGACGTTGACGACGTCGTCCCCGATGCCGAGGTCGCGCATCGACGCGATGCCCACCGCCGCGAACGCCTCATTGATCTCGAAGAGGTCGACGTCGGCGAGCCGCACGCCGCCGCGCTCGGCAGCACGGACGATCGCGCGGCTGGGCTGCTGCAGCAACGAGGCCGAGTCGGGGCCGGCGACCATGCCGTACGAGACGAACTCCCCGAGCGGCGCGACGCCCCGACGCTCGGCCTCGGCGCGCGACATGATCACGAGGGCGCTGCCGCCGTCGCTGATCTGGCTCGCGTTGCCCGCCGTCACCGTGCCCGACGGGTCGAACGCCGGACGCAGCGCGCCGAGCGACTCGACGGTGGTCGACCCGCGCACGCCCTCGTCGGTCGTGACCGTGACGGGGTCGCCCTTGCGCTGCGGAATCGACACCGCTGCGATCTCGTCGGTGAGACGGCCCGCCGCGATGGCGGCGGCCGCGCGCTGGTGGCTCTGCGCCGACACGCGGTCCTGCTCCTCGCGGCTGATCGAGCCGGCGCTGTAGCGCTCGGTGCCGAGGCCCATGAGGCACGCATCGAACGCGCACCACAGTCCGTCCCGCACGATCGCGTCCGCGAGCTCGACGTTGCCGTAGCGGAAGCCGCCGCGCGCGCCGGGAGCGAGGTAGGGCGCGTTGGTCATCGACTCCATGCCGCCGGCGACCACGATTGATGCGTCGCCGCTGGCGACCATCTGGTGCGCGAGGTAGATCGCGTTGAGGCCGGACAGGCACACCTTGTTCACGTTCAGGGCCGGCACGTGCATCGGGATGCCGGCCTTCACGGCGGCCTGCCGGGCGGGGATCTGCCCCTGACCGGCCATGAGGACCTGCCCCATGATCACGTGGTCCACTTCATCGGGTCGGACGCCCGCGCGCGCCAGCGCGGCGGCGATGGCGGCCCCGCCGAGCTCGGCTGCGGAGAGCGACGACAGGGCGCCGCTCATCTTTCCGATCGGGGTGCGGGCTCCAGCGACGATCATCGTTCCGGTCATGCGGCCAAGCGTATGCCGGAGCCGTGGGTACCCTTCCGCGAATGGACCAGATCATCGAGGCGCTCGAGTCGGGCGCCGGCAGCGAGGCGTTCGCCGCGATCCCCGTCCCCGCGTCGTACCGGGCCGCGTGCATCGAGAAGGCCGACGAGAAGATCTTCGAGGGAGTGCCGTCCCACGAGAAGGACCCGAGGCGGAGCGTGACGCTGCGCGAGGTGCCCGTGCCGGACATGGCGCCCGACGAGGTGCTCGTGGCGGTGATGGCGAGCAGCATCAACTTCAACACGGTGTGGAGCAGCGTGTTCGAGCCGGTCAGCACGTTCGGAGTGCTCGCGCGGTACGGGAGGGAGAGCTCGTGGGCGAAGCGGCACGACCTGCCGTACCAGGTGATCGGCAGCGACGCCTCGGGCGTCG
Source organism: Acidobacteriota bacterium (assembly GCA_018969685.1). GTDB lineage: Bacteria > Actinomycetota > Acidimicrobiia > Acidimicrobiales > Ilumatobacteraceae > UBA3006. The sequence continues at coordinate 1,846 of JAGWXX010000106.1, forward strand.
TGCTGCGCACGGGGTCGGCCGTGCGCAACTGGCGGCCGGGCGACCGGGTCACCGTGCACTGCAACTACGTCGACGACCAGGATCCGTCGTCGCACAACGACTCGATGCTCGGCTCGAACCAGCGCATCTGGGGCTACGAGACCAACTTCGGCGGGCTGGCGGACCTGACGGTGGTCAAGGCCAACCAGCTGATGCCGAAGCCCCGCCACCTGTCGTGGGAGGAGGCCGCGGTCAACGCGCTCTGCAACTCGACGAGCTACCGCATGCTGGTGTCCGACAACGGCGCGCGCATGAAGCAGGGCGACGTCGTGCTCATTTGGGGAGCAACGGGCGGCATCGGCGCCTACGCGGTGCAGTACGTGCTGAACGGAGGAGGCATCCCGGTCGGCGTCGTGAGCTCGCCCGACAAGGCGGACATCCTGAGGGCGATGGGGTGCGACGCCGTCATCGACCGCGCCGCCGCGGGGTACCGGTTCTGGAGGGAGGACGGGACCCACGACGAGTCCGAGTGGCGCCGGCTCGGCGGCGACATCCGCGGCCTGGTGGGCGAGGATCCCGACATCGTGTTCGAGCACCCGGGACGGTCGACGTTCGGCGCGTCGATGTACGTGGTGAAGAAGGGCGGCACCGTCGTCACGTGCGCGGCGACGAGCGGATACATGCTCGAGTTCGACAACCGGTTCTTCTGGATGCGACTCAAGCGGCTCGTGGGGTCGCACTTCGCCAACTACCAGGAGGCGTGGGCGGCGAACCGCCTGATCGCCAAGGGCATGGTGCACCCGGTGCTGTCCCGTACGTTCCCCCTCGCGGAGACCGGCGAGGCCGCACTGCAGGTGCACCGCAACCAGCACGAGGGCAAGATCGGCGTCCGGTGCCTCGCGCCGCGCGACGGCATGGGGATCGACGATCCGGAGATGCGAGAGCGCGTGGGCGAGGCCGCCCTCACCCGGTTCCGGACGAAGTAGGCGCCGCAGCGCCGTCCGCCCCCGTGCGGGGTGCGAGACTGTCCCCATGCTGCTCACGGAAATCGACCACGTCGCCATCGCGGTGCGCGACCTCGAGGCCGCCATCGACTGGTACCGGCGCGCGTTCGGCGCGACGGTCGCCCA
>JAGWXX010000041.1 GCA_018969685.1 Acidobacteriota bacterium
GGCGCGATGCGCAGGTAGGCGATGGTGCCGACGACGCCGACCACCGCGCCCGTCGCGACCGGCGACCAGCGCCGCACCATCGCGCGCTCCCACAGGTCGCGCAGCGACCCGGAGGGCAGCGCAGCCCCGTCTGCCGCCGGCCCGGATGCGTCGCCTCGATTGGCGCGCACCGCCACCACCGCGAGCACGCCCGTGACGACGAGCGTGGCGACCAGCGCACCGCCGTAGCCCCACCACCGCGGGAGCCACCACGTCGGGCTCTCCGTCACGAAGCGCAGGTAGAGCGCGTTCCAGGTGAGGAAGCCGAGACCGAAGCCCACCAGCGACCCGGCGAGCGCAGGGAGGCCGCGCAGGTCGCCCTGGCCGAGCCGGTAGAGGTGGCCGCTGATGCACGCACCCGACAGGGCCATGCCGATGCCGAACGCGAATGCGCCTGCGACGAGGGGCAGGCTGACCGGCGAGATGTGCGCGAGCGGTGGAAGCCCCTCGCCGCGCGGGTTCGGCAGGTAGAGACCGAACACCACGGCGTGCCCGACGGCTCCGACCGCCACCGCCGTCAGGATCGACAGGAGCGGCGCGGTGTTGCGGTGCTCGAACGCGTCGCGGAAGATGCAGAAGAAGCAGAAGCGGCCGCGCTCGAACGCGAGGCCCAGCGCCGCGCCGATCAGCAGCGACACCGCCGGTGCCTGGTCGCCGTCCCGCACCGCCGAGAGCGCGAACGCGGCGGCGACCAGGAGCGCCGCCACCGCGACCGCCGCGGCGGCACGTGGCGACGACCACGCGGCGCTGGCGCCCCGGGACGGACCCGGGGCGCCAACCTCCAGCGAGGAGACGGACATCAGCCCTTGCCCCACACCGTGCCGGCGGGGTTTTCGATCGGCACGCCGACCGAGTTGCCGTACTCGGTCCAGGAGCCGTCGTAGAGCTTGACCTCGTAGCCGAGGATCTGGCTGAGCACGAACCACGTGTGCGCGGCGCGCTCGCCGATGCGGCAGTAGGTGATGACCGGCGCCTTGCCATCGATGCCCTGTGCGGCGTAGATGCGGCGCAGCTCCTCGATCGACTTGAAGGTGCCGTCGGAGTTCACCGCGGTGCCCCACGGGACGTTCCTCGCCCCGGGCACGTGGCCGGCGCGGATGGCCAGCTCCTGGAATCCCGCGGGGGCGAAGATCTTGCCGCTGAACTCGTCGGCAGAGCGGATGTCGACGAGCTTCGTCGCCTTGTCCTGCTTCCTCGCCACCTTCAGCACGTCGGGCAGGAACGCGCGCAGCGTCGTGTCCGCGGCGGTCGCCACGAAGGTTCCCTTCGCCGGCGCGGGCACGATCGGCGTCAGCGCCCGGCCCTCCTTGACCCACTTGTCGCGGCCGCCGTTGAGGATGCGGACGTCCTTGGCGCCGTAGGTCTTGAAGATCCACACGCCCCACGCCGCGAACCAGTTGTTCTTGTCGCCGTAGAGCACGACGGTCGAGTCGGCGCTGATGCCCGCCGCGCGGACCAGCTCCTCGAAGCGCTTCCTCTGGACGATGTCGCGGTTGACCGGGTCGACGAAGTCGGTGTGCCAGCGGAAGTTGACCGCACCGGGGATGTGGCCGCGCTCGTAGACGCCGGGGTCGGTGCTGACCTCGATGATCCGCACCTTCGGCGCGGTCAGGTTGGCCTCGAGCCACGACGTCTCGACGATGTTCGGGGTGGACGCCTTGGCGGCCTGGACGGGTGCCGCGGTGCCGAGGCTGACCATGCTGCCGGCGAGGACCGCCGCACCGAGGAGGACGCCCCGGACGACGCCCCTGCGGGGATGGGTGGACGTGGACATTGTTGCTCCTTGTGGGATCAGGGTCCGGGAAGGCGATGGGGGAGACCGCCTTCCCGGACCGGGTTCTAATCCCGACAATTCTTATCAGGTTTATTGGGTATCTGCAACCCGTGCGCGCTCCATCCCCATCGGGGTGCTGTGGCATGCGCAGGACGGCCGTGCGGGGCCGTGCGCAGCGGCGCGGGCCCGGGGGCCGGGGGCCTACGAGTAATAGGGGTTCGAGCCGGTGGAGTGGTCGGTGAGGTCGCGCACCTTGACGATGGCGGGCACCCGCTCGTTGATGGTGGTCTGCACGCCCTCGAGCATCGTCTGACGGCTCATCGCACAGCCGTGGCACCCGCCGCCCATCGTGAAGTACGCGGTGCCCTCGCCGTCGTGGCCGGCGAACGTGACGAAGCCGCCGTGCGCCGCCAGCGCCGGATTGACCTCGGCCGACACCACGGCCTCCACCTGCGCCGAGAGCTCGTCGTCCGACACGAGCCCCTCGATCTGCGGCGCCTTCGGCCGGTTCGGGTTGCGGATGAGGAGGCCCTGCGCCTCGTTGTGGTCGATCGTGGCGCCCTGCAGCGACTCGACGTCCTTCGCCGGGACGATGATCTTCAGGCCGTCGATGGTGCGCACCTCGTCGGAGAACGCGGCCGTCGTGACGACGTCGAACGACAGGTCGTAGCGGAAGGGCTCGCCGGGGCCCGAGAGGATCTCGAGCCGCAGTCCGAGCCGGTCGGCGTCCTCCTCTGCGTCGCGCAGCTCGACGAGCTTCACGTGCGCGTCGGGGGTGATCGAGACGATGGTGTCGGTCGAGGCAGGGGATGCGAAGGGGCTCACGCAGATGACGATACCGGTGGGGTGCCCGACGGAGCCCAACCGAGCGGATCGGACTATGGTCGGGCGACACGCACGGGGAGTCCGCAGGACCGACGGACTGAGAGGGTGGCCGCCGCCACCGACCCGCACCACCTGATCTGGGTCATGCCAGCGGAGGGAGCGACATGGGCAACGAACCAGGCGACCTGTTCACGGCGATCGTCGTCGCGGGCGGCGCGCCACCCCACCCCGGGCTCGGGCGCATGCTGCCCGACCACGAGCTCGTGGTCGCCGCAGACTCGGGCCTGCACGGCGCCCGTGCGCTCGGCCTCGAGCCCCACGTCGTGATCGGCGACATGGACTCGGTCGATCCGGACGCGCTCGAGTCCGCCGAGCGCGGCGGCGCGGCGGTGCAGCGCGTGCCGCACGACAAGGACGCCGTCGACACCGAGCTCGCGCTGCACGCGGCGGTGTCGCGCGGCGCGCGGCGCATCGTCCTCGTCTCGGGTGGCGGGGGCCGGCTCGACCACGCGGTGGGCGTGCTGAATTGCCTGCTGCACCCGCTGCTCGCCGGGCGCGAGGTGCACGCGCTGTGGGGCGACGCGCGGGTCCGGGTGCTGCACGGCCCCGAACGCGCCGAGATCCGCGGGCCCATCGGCAGCACCGTCGGCCTGCTGGCGGCGGGGGGCGACGCGCACGGCATCGCCACCGACGGCCTGCGCTGGCCGCTCGACGGCGACGACCTCCCCGCCCACTCGACGCGCGGGGTGAGCAACGAGCTCGCATCGAACGTCGCCACCGTCTCGCTCCGCGCGGGACGGCTGCTCGTGATCCAGCCCGCGGCGACGGAGCACTGACGTGCGGGCCTTCCCGGTGCGATCCGCGGCGGCGCTCGCGATCCCGTTGGTGCTGCTCGCCGGCGCGTGCGGCAGCGGCGACCCGGGCACCATCACGATCGTCGCCCACGACTCGTTCACGCCGAGCGAGGGGATCTTCGACGCGTTCACCGATCGCACCGGCCTGCGCGTCGAGGTGGTGCGCGCGGGCGACGCGGGCCAGGTCGTCACCGCCGCCGGCCTCACCCCCGGCAACCCCGTGGGCGACGTGCTGTGGGGCGCCGACACCACGCTCCTGTCGCGCGCGATCGACGACGGCATCTTCGAGCCCTACGAATCCCCGAACCTCGCGGCGATGCCCCCCGACGTCGTCGCGACCGTCCCGGGCCGCGAGGCGACGCCCGTCGACACCGGCGAGGTGTGCATCAACTACGACATCGGGTGGTTCGCCTCCCGCGGCACCGAGCCCCCCGCCACGTTCGAGGACCTCGCCGATCCCCGCATGCGCGACCTGCTCGTGGTGCCGAGCCCGCTCACCTCGTCGCCGGGGCTGGCCTTCCTGCTGGGCACCATCGCCGAGTTCGGCGACGGGTGGGAGGCGTACTGGCAGCGGCTGCGCGACAACGGGTTGCTCGTCGTCGACGGATGGACGGAGGCCTACACGGTGGAGTTCTCCGGGTCGTCCGGCGCGGGTCCGCGGCCGATCGTCGTCAGCTACGCGACGAGCCCGCCCGCCGAGGTGCTGTTCGCCGACCCGCCCGTCGACGAGGCCCCGACGGCCGTCGCAACTGCGACGTGCACGCAGCAGGTGGAGTACGCGGGGATCCTGCGCGGCACCGACCAGCCCGACGGGGCGCGGCTGCTGATCGACTTCCTGACCGGGCCGGAGTTCCAGGCCGACCTGCCGCTCACGCAGTTCGTGCACCCCGTCCGCCGCGACGTCGCGCTGCCCGACGCGTTCGTGCGGTGGGCCGCGCGTCCCGCGGATCCGATCCGCCTCGACGCCGACGCGGTCAGCGCGAACCGGAGCGCGTGGCTGGAGCGGTGGACCGACCTCGTGCTGCGCTAGCCGTGTACCCGCGCGCGCCGCGCCTGCTGTGGTGGCTGCCGACGGGCGCCGTCGGGCTCTTCTGCATCGTGCCCTTCGTCGCGCTCGCGGCACGAGCCATCGGACCGGACTGGCCCGCGCGCGCGCTCGGCACCCCCGCACTGCGCCAGGTGTGGTGGTTCACGACGTGGCAGGCCGCCGCGAGCACCGCGCTCGCGCTGGCCGTCGCCCTCCCCGTCACGTGGGCGCTGGCGCGTCACCGGGTGCCCGGCGGGCGCGCGCTGACCGCCTGGCTCACCGTCCCCTTCTTCCTGCCATCGGTCGTCGTGGGGGCCGCGTTCCTCGCGCTGCTGCCCCGCACGATGCACGGCACCGCGCCGGCGATCCTGCTCGCCCACGCGTGGTGCAACCTCGCCGTCGTCGTGCGCATCGTCGGCCCCCGCTGGGCGTCGCTTGACCCCCGGCTCGGCGAGGCCGCGGCGACGCTCGGTGCGCGTCCGGTCGCGGTCGCGCGCACGGTGACGGCACCGCTGCTGGCGCCGGCCGTGGCGTCGGCGGCCGCGGTGGTCTTCGTGCTGTGCTTCACGAGCTACGGCGTCGTGCGGGTGCTGGGTGGCGCGTCGCGGATGACGGTCGAGTCGGAGATCGTGCTGCGCGCGGTGCTGCTCGACGACCTCCCCGCGGCCGTCTCGCTGGCCGCCATGCAGTTCGCCGTCGTGGGAGCGGCCGTGCTGTGGTGGACCGCGCGCGGGACGCGCGCCACCACCCGACCGGTCGTGCGGACGTCGCAGCACGGCGCGCGCGGCGACCGGACGGCTGCAACGGCGGCGGTCGTCGCGACCGCGTGGCTCGTCGTCGCGCTGCCGCTCGCGGCCATCGCCCTCCGCTCGGTGCGCATCGACGGCCGACTCTCGCTCGCAGGGTGGCGCGCGATCGGGGGTGCCGCCGACGCGGTCTGGGCGTCGCTCGCCAACGCCGCGCTCGCCGCCCCGCTCGCCACGGCGATGGGGCTCGCCGCGGCCGCGTGCGCGAGCTACGGATCGCGGAGGTGGCGGGGCGTGGAAGCCGTCGCGCTCGCGCCGGTCGCCATTTCGTCCGTGACCATCGGCCTCGGCATCGTCGTCGCATGGTCGTCGCGGCCGTTCGACTTCCGCTCGGCGCCGTGGATCGTGCCGGTGGCACATGCCGTCGTCGCCCTGCCGATCGTCGTGCGTACGCTCGTGCCCGTGATGCGGGCGATTCCGTCGCGGCTCGCCGAGGCTGCCGCCACGCTGGGCGCCGCGCCGTGGCGGTCGTGGCGCACGGTGCACCTCCCGCTGCTGGCCCGTCCGCTCGCCGCCGCGGCGGCGCTGTCCGTCGCGGTCTCGATCGGCGAGTTCGGCGCCACCAGCATCCTCGGACGGCGGTCCGGCGAGACCCTCCCCGTGCTGATCCAACGGTCGCTGTCGAGGCCGGGGGACATCGTGCAGGCGCGCGCGTGGGCGCTCGCGACGCTGCTCGTCGCCGTGGGTGCGGCCGCGGTGGCGGTGGCGGACGGGAGACGACGGTGATCGAGTGCCGCAGCGTCTCCGTGGTGCTGGACGGCAGGACGATCCTGGACGGCGCCCACCTCGCCGTCGGGCGCGGCGAGCGGGTGTCGCTCACGGGCCCGAGCGGTTCGGGGAAGACGACGCTCCTGCGTGCGATCGCGGGGCTCGACCCGCTCGCAGGTGGCCGCGTGCACGTCGCCGGCCGCGACGTGACGGACCTGCCCACCCACCGCCGCGGCGTGGGGCTCGTGTTCCAGGACAACCAGCTCTTCCCGCACCTCGACGTGGCCGGCAACGTGGGCTACGCGCTGCGCACCATGGGCACCGCGTCCGGCGAGGTCGCGCGCCGCGTCGCCGACCTGCTCGCGCTCGTCGGCCTCGAGGGCTTCGGTGCGCGACCCGTCGACCGGCTCTCCGGCGGCGAGGCCAAGCGCGTCGCAGTCGCGCGGTCGCTCGCGGCGGCCCCCGAGGTGCTGCTGCTCGACGAGCCGCTCACCGGGCTCGACGCGGCGCTGCACGGACGGATGCTCGCCGACCTCGCCGCGGTCCTCGCTGCGGCGGGCACGACCGTGCTCCACGTCACCCACGACCTCGACGAGGCCGCCGCGCTGTCGTCGCGGAGCGTCGACATCCGCGACCTGCAGCACGGCGGTGCGCGGGTGCTCGCCACGGACGAGGTCCTGCCGCTGCGCATGCGCGTGCTGCGCGACGGCACCCCCTCGCGCGATCCGCGCTATCCCGAGGACGACCTCGACGGCACCGTGCACCTCGGCACGGTCCGGGACGGGCGGGTCGTGGCGACCTCCACGTGGCTGCAGAGGCCGTGCCCCGCCGCTCCGGGCGAGCGCGCCGTGCAGCTGCGCGGCATGGCCGTCGACCCGGCGCTGCAGGGCACGGGCGTCGGTCGCGCGCTGCTGCGCGCCGGCACCAGTCGCGCCCGCCGCGACGGCGCGACCCTCGTGTGGGCGCGCGCCCGCGACACGGCGCTCGGCTTCTACTCGGCCGAGGGGTTCGAGACCGTCGGCGACGCCTTCATCGACGAGTCGACCGGTCTGTCGCACCACCTCGTGCTGCTGCGGCTCGCGACCTAGCCGCCGACGGGCACCTCGAACCGGTACAGCAGCGACCGCGAGGCCTCCGGGCGCACGACCACCTCGAGCACCCACGTGCCCGCGAACGGCACCGCGAGGCGCGCCGTCACGTGGTTCGGCCCGACCCGCTCGAGCGGCACGGGGGACGGCGGCAGCGCAGGACGACCACCGCCACCCGGGAAGGAGAGGCGCGCGGCGATCGACTCCGGCTCGTCGAGGGCGCCGCCCGGCGGCACCAGCACCACGTGCAGCTCGTTGTCGCCGGTGCGCGCGGGTGACAGCGTCACCGACGCCAGCACCTCGGCGCGCACCTGCTGCGCCGCGAAGTCGCCGTTCGACGCCGCGCGGCCGTCGCCGGGTGCGATGCCCGTGAGGATCGCGGTGAGCGCCACGACCACCGCGGCGAGCACCATCTCGCTCGCGACCGACGACGACAGGGAACGGGCCCCGGAGCGGCGCAGCAGCGCGCGCGACACCCCGCCGAGCGCCACGAGCACCGCGGCGACGGCCACCTTCACCGCGAGCAGGCGCCCGTACCGCGTGTCGACCAGCTCGGACGGCGAGCCGAGGATGACGGCGGACTGCGCGGTGCCCGTGGCGACGATCGCCGGCACCGCGAACCCCGCCATGCGCGAGAACGACGCCACCGCGGCGTCGCGCCCTCCGCCCAGCCACGCGCGCCGGTCCGCCCCCAGGAGCACCAGGCCGCCGAGCCACAGCGACACCGCCGACAGGTGCACGGCATCGACCGCCACGCTCAGCGCGGCCGGCGACTGCGTCACCGGATGGCCCGACGCGGACACGCTGACGACCGCGGCCACCGCGGCGACCGACCATGCACCGCGCCACCAGCGCTCGCCGCGCCGCTCGAGCCGCCACGCGAGCCACGCCATTGCGACGAGCGCGACGAGCCGCACGACGTGCCACCTGCCGAACGCCGTCGTGAGCGTGTCGGCGAGCAGGCCGACGTCGCGGGCGGCATAGATCCTCAGCCCGGACGCGTGTGGGCCGAACGCGACCAGCGCCTGCAGGGTCGCGACCGCCGCCACGACGGTGCCGCCACGGACGAGCATCGTGCTGCGTGCGCCCGCCCGCGACGACGGGTCGCGACCGAGGAGCCACGCGCCGCCGACCGCCACGACGAGGCCCGCGAGCACCGCGCCGCGGATGACGTTGAACAGCGAGCTCAGGCCGTGCTCGGCCGAGTCGTAGGCCGACAACTCGGGGACGAGGTCCGGCTGGTCGGCGCCGATACGGAACGTGAACGATCCCTGCACCGGATGGCCGTCCGCGCTCGTGACGCGCCACACGACCACCCAGGTGCCGACCTCGAGCGTGGCAAGCGGCGCGACGACCGTGCTGCGACTGGCGCCGTGCGACGGGCGGATCGACGCGACCTCGGTCCCATCGGCGGCCAGCACGCGCACGCTCGCGAACACCGTGCCGACGGGCTCGTTGAAGCGCAGGACGACCTCGGAGGGCGGTGCATCCAGCACCGCGAACGGCGCCGGTTCGCTGGTCACGAGGACGGCGTGCGCCGACGCACCGCCCGGCACGGCGAGAGCGGCGGCCAGTGCCGCGACGGCGAGCAGCAGCCTGCGCATCAGAACGGCTCCGGAGGCGCGACGCCATCGACCTCGTGGCGACCGAGCATCCACGCGAGGCGCTCGTGCGGCGGCAGCGCGAGCACCGTGTCGGGCAGGCGCGTCAGGCCCATCGACGATCGGCTGAGCACGCGCATTTCCTGCACCTGCAGTTCCTCGCGCACGAAGCGTGCGGGCCAGTCCCCGTGTCCGTAGGAGAGCCCGAGATCCGCGTGGTGCACCTCGACCTCGCGCCAGCGCCGGAACGGCACGTCGGCGACGGGGATGCGGGCGCCGGCGACCGACGCGCCCTCGCCGTTCCACGCCGCGTCGGATGAGGCCACGAGCGTCGCCTCGAGCTCCGTCGCCGATGCGCGGACCCGGTCGAGCAGCGCCGATCCCGGCATGCGGGCGCCAGACTCGATGCCCGCCGCGCGGCCCTCCGCCCCGCCCTCGTACTGCACCACCGTCTCGCCGCGGCCCGCCGCATCCACGATGCGCACGAAGCTCTCGGCGTTCGCGGCCAGGTGCGCGAGCACGTGCGCACGCGACCAGCCGGGCAGCAGCGACGGGACCGTCAGATCGGAGTCGCCGATCCCGTCGATCGTCGACTGGAGCGCGCGGTGCGCCACGCGCACGCCGTCGAGGTGCGCGGTGACGGAGGCGGCCGGCATCAGCCCGGCACGGTACCGCTGCGGGGGCGCACCGGGACGACGACCACCGTGCCGTCAGGATCGGTGTGGACGCGCACCGACGCACCGTAGAACTCGGCGAGCACCTCGGGCACGAGCACCTCCGACGCCGTGCCCGCGGCCACGCGCACCCCCTGGTGCATGAGGACCAGCCGGTCGGCGTACAGCCCCGCGAGCGTGAGGTCGTGCATCGCCGACACGACCGTGAGCCCGCGCTCGCGGCGCAGGCGGTCGACGAGCTCGAGCGCGTGCTGCTGGTGCCCCACGTCGAGCGCGCTCGTGGGCTCGTCGAGCAGCAGCACCGGCGCCTCCTGCGCCAGCGCCCGCGCGACGACCATGCGCTGGCGCTCGCCTCCCGAGAGGTCGCCCACCCTCCTGCCGGCGAGCGCGCCGAGTTCGAGCGCCTCGATGACGCCGCGCACGGCGGCTCGGTCGGCGGCCGACTCGCGCGAGAAGTGGCCGACCCACGGATTGCGCCCGAGCAGCACGTACTCCCCGACGCGCATGTCGGCGGGCATCACCGGGGACTGCGGCACGTAGGCGATGCGGCGCGACCGCCACCTCGGGGACGCGGCGGGGATCTCGACCTGGTCGACGGCGACCGAACCGGAGTAGCGAACCAGCCCTGCTGCGGCGCGCAGCACCGACGACTTGCCGGCACCGTTCGGGCCGATGAGGCACAGCCACTCCCCCGCGTGCAGCAGGTCGTTGAAGCCGCGGACCGCCTCGGTGCCGCCGTAGCGCACGCCGAGGTCGCAGAAGCCGAGCGTCGTCACTGGCGCACCTCGCGGGCGCGCAGCAGCGCGAGGAAGAACGGCGCGCCCAGGAACGCGGTGACCACGCCGATCGGCGTCTCCGCCGGGTCGGCGAGCACCCGGCTCGGCACGTCGGCCAGCACGAGGAACGCCGCACCCGCCAGCAGCGACACCGGCAGCACGCGCCGGTACGACGGGCCGACGGCGAGGCGCACCGCGTGCGGCACGATGATGCCGACGAAGGCGATGAGCCCGCTCACCGCGACGACGGCGGCCGTGCCGAGCGTGGCCGCGAGCACCACGACGAGCCGGATGCGCCGCACGTCGGCGCCGAGCGCCGCGGCCTCGTCCTCGCCCACGCGCAGCACGTCGAGCAGCCGCCGGTGCAGCAGCATCGCCAGGGTCGACGCCACGACGTACGGCAGCACGAGCCGAACGTCGCCCCACGTCGCGGTCGACAGCCTCCCGAGGATCCACGAGTACACCTGGCGCACGACGTCGCTGTTGCGCTGCAGGATGAAGGCCTGGATCGCGGTGGCGAACGACGTCACCGCGACGCCCGCCAGCACGAGCGACGCCCCCGACCGCGCGCCGCCGAACGCGGCGCCCACCACGTAGGTGGCGGCCACCGCGACGAGCGCGCCCACGAACGCGGCGAGCGGCAGCGGATCGACCGGCCACGCCGACGTGCTCGACCGGCCGACGGCGAAGACGACCGTCGCGCCGAGGCCGGCTCCGGCTGCGGCGCCGAGGAGGTACGGGTCGACCAACGGGTTGCGGAACACGCCCTGGTAGCTCGCGCCGGCGAGCGAGAGCGTCGCGCCCACCAGCGCGGCAAGCACGACACGCGGCGCGCGGATCATCCACACCACGTCCCACTGCCGCGCGGTCAATCCGCTGTCGACGGACACCCACGGCAGCCGGTCGAGCAGCGCGAGCGGCACCCGCCACCAGGCCGGCCCCGCGGGGCCGACCATCGCTCCGACCACCATCGCCACGGCGACGGCGACGGCCCCGACCGCCACGAGGACGGCCACGTGCTGTGTCCTCTCCGGCGACGCTGCCTCGGCGGTGGCGGTCGGTGCGGTCACGGACGCGTCAGCGTGCGAGGGCAGCGGCGACGGCCTCGATCAACTCGACGATCCGCGGGCCCCACCTGCTCGCGACGTCGTCATCGAGCTCGACGATCCGGCCGTTCGCCACGGCGGAGAGCCCCGACCAGCCGTCGCGCGCGGCGACGGTCTCCGCCGTCTGGCCGCAGCACTTCGTGTCCGCGAGGAAGATCCAGTCGGGATCGGCCGTCACGACGACCTCGGCCGAGAGCTGCGGGTAGTCGTTGCCCTCCTCGACGTCGTCCGCGATGTTGACGAGACCGAACCGGCCCATCAGCGATCCGATGAACGTGCGCGAGGTGAGCGAATAGAGGGTGTCGTCGAGCTCGTAGAAGTACGTCTGGCCCGCGACGCCGGTGCTGCCGAACGCGGCGTCGATGCGGGACCGCATGTCCTCGACCACTGACGCCGCGCCGGACGCGTTGCCGGTGAGCGCGCCGATCTCGCCGATCTGCGCGTAGACCCCGTCGAGGTCGGCGACGGCCGGGGCCATGAAGACCGGGATGCCGAGCGAGCCGAGCTGCTCGACGAGCGAACCCGGGTCGTAGGACACGATCACGAGATCGGGGTCGTAGCCGCTGATGGCCTCGATGTTCGGCTCGAAGCCGGACAGTGCCGTGCCCAGCTCGGCGGCCTCCTGCGGATGGGTGGAGTACTCGTCGACGGCCACGACCTGCGCACCCGCGCCGACGGCCCACAGCACCTCGGTCGCCGTGGGGGACAGCGACACGATGCGCTCGGGACGGGCCTCGAGCGTCAGGTCGCCGACCGTGACGGGAAACTCCGCGGCTGTGGCGGGCGTGGTGTCGGTCGACGGCCCTGCGGCCGACGAGCAGGCTGCGAGCACTGCCACGAGGGCGCCGACGACGGCGCGGTGGATACGTGATGACACGGTCATCTCCTTGTCCCTCCAACGGGGACGGTTGACGGTGCGGGGCACCCAGGCGACCGGACTCCCGTGCGCCGAGGCGCACGGACCACCGTTGCGGGACAGTGCCGGAATCTCACCGGACTTCGCTGGATGACTCGCCCCACGGCTATTGCCGCGGTGGCGCGACCATAGCAGGGAGCCGCCGGAGCGGCGACGTGCGTTCGGCGCGAACGGGTCAGCCCGCGACGAAGGCGGCGAGCTGGTCGATGCCCTGCACGATGTCGTCGTCGCCGAGCGCGAAGCTGAACCGCGCGTAGCCCGGCGCGCCGAACGCCTCGCCCGGCACGAACGCCACCTTCGCGCGCTCGAGCGCGAGGTCGGCGAGCTCCATCGTCGTCGACGCCACCGAGCCCGACAGGCTGCGGCCGAGCAGTCCCCGGACGTTCGGGAAGCAGTAGAACGCGCCCTGCGGCTCCATGCACGTGACGCCCGGGATGGCCGACAGCATGCGGTGCATCACCGCCGCGCGGCGGGCGAACGCCTCACGCATCGCGGCCACGGCGGACAGGTCGCCGCTCACCGCTGCGAGCGCGGCGACCTGCGAGACGTTCGAGATGTTCGACGTGGTGTGCGACTGGAAGTTGACCGCGGCCTTCATCACGTCGGGCGGGCCGATCATCCAGCCCACCCGCCAGCCGGTCATCGCATAGCTCTTGGCCACTCCGTTCACCACCACGCAGCGGTCGGCGACGGCGGGCACGAGCGCCGGCATCGAGGTGAACCGGTGCGCGCCGTACGTCAGGTGCTCGTAGATCTCGTCGGTGACGACCCACAGCCCGCGTTCGGCGGCCCACTCGCCGATCGCCCTGGTCTCGTCGGGGGTGTAGACCGCGCCGCTGGGGTTGTCCGGCGACACGAACAGCAGCACCTTCGTGCGCGGCGTCGCCGCCCGCTCGAGCTGCTCGACGGTCACCTTGAACTCGGTCTCCTCGGTGGTGTCCACCACCACCGGCACGCCGCCCGACAGCGCGATCGCCTCCGGGTACGTGGTCCAGTAGGGCGCCGGCACGATGACCTCGTCGCCCGGGTCGCACAGCGCCGCGAACGCCACGAACACGGCGTGCTTGCCGCCGTTGGTGACCAGCACCTGCGACCCCTCGCAGCGGAACCCGCCGTCGCGCAGCGTCTTTGCGGCGATCGCCTCCCGCAGCTCGGGCAGGCCGGCCGCGGGCGTGTAGCGGTGGTTCTTCGGGTCGCGCGCGGCGCGCACCGCAGCCTCGACGATGTGCCCGGGGGTCGGGAAGTCGGGCTCGCCCGCACCGAAGCCGATGACGTGCTCGCCCTTCGCCTTCAGCGCCTTCGCCTTCGCGTCCACCGCGAGCGTCGCCGACTCCGCGATCGCCGCGAGCCGGGCCGAGACGCGGGGGTGTGAACTCGCGGGCATCGCTGCCATGCTTGCACAGTGATGCTCCCGGCGACGAGGCACCCGGCGCGCCGATGAGCGCGGATGGCGCCCCCGAGGTCGACTGGACGGCGCTCGACGGGCTGCGCGACCCGATCCTCGTGGTCGCATTGCGCGGATGGTTCGACGTGGCCGGGGCCGCGACGACGGCGGTCGACCTGCTGGCCGAGGAGCGGCCGGTGCGCGTCGCCGCGTCGTTCGACCCCGATCCGTACTTCGACTTCACGCAGGAACGGCCCGAGGTCTGGATCGACGAGGACGGCGAGCGGCGCGTGCGCTGGCCCGAGAACGACCTGCTCGCGGTGCGGTGCGACGGGTCGGCCCACGACCTGCTGCTCCTCGCCGGCGTCGAGCCCCACCTGCACTGGAGCGCCTTCACCGACGGGTTGCTGCAGTGCGCGGCGCGCGCAGGATCGCGCATCGTGGTGACCATCGGCGCCACCGCGGACGGCACGCCCCACACGCGGCGGCCCGTCGTTGCGGCAAGCACCACCGATCCCGCGCTCGCGCGGCGGCTCGGACTGTCCGCGCCCCGCTACCAGGGACCGACGGGCGTCGTCGGCGTGCTGCACGAGCAGCTGCCACGGCGCGCCATCACCGGCGTCTCGCTGCGCGTCGGCGTGCCGCACTACCTCGCGTCCTCGCAGCACCCCCGCTCCACCGCCGCGCTGCTGCAGCAGCTCGAGCACGTGCTGGGCACGCCGACGGGCCACCAGCGCCTTGACGACGAGATCGCCCACTGGCGCGAGATGCACGACGCGGCGATGGACGGCGACGAGCAGGCCCTCGACTACGTGGCCATGCTCGAGGAGGAGTACGACCGCCGCGCCGAGGAGCAGGTGTCGTCCGCCGACGAGATCGGCGCGGAATTCGAGCGCTGGCTGCGCGAGCGGCCGGACGAGCGGGACGACCGCGATTGACCCCGCTCGGCCGCAACGCGAAACGGCCCCGGGCTCGCGCCCGGGGCCGTTTCCTTCCGTGCTACTTGACTGGACGGTTCAGACCGATCCGCACCGCTTGGCGAGGGTGAGCGCCTGCGTCTGGAACTTGCCGAGCACCGGCGTGTACCCGAGGGCCTCCGCGTTCTTCGGGCCGTACTCGCTGATCAGCCACTGCGCGAACTCGCCGATGACGACGTTCTGCGGGTCGCGGGTGGTCTGGCACAGCAGGTAGGTGATGGCACCGATCGGATACGCCGTGCGAGCCTTCGCCTCCCAGTTGAAGGTGACGAAACCGTTGTCGGCGATCGTCGCAGCCGAGAGGTGCGCGTTGTAGTTCTCCGAGGTCGGAGCCACGTAGATGCCCGCCTTGTTGCGCACGTACGCAGCCCTCATTCCCTGGGCCGCCCGGGTCGGGTCGGTGATGTAGGACACCTCTGTGTAGGTGATGGTGCCGTTCGTCGATGCCACGTAGTTCGACAGGTTGTTCGACTGCGGCTGGCCGACGAAGCGGGACCCGAACTGGGCGACGCCGCCGGGGACGCAGCTCGAGAACGCGTCGTTGACGCTCCACAGGCTGTTGATCGCGCCCTTCATGAACTGGCAGAAGTTGTTCGTCGTGCCCGAGGTGTCCGCGCGGTAGACGACCTGGATCGGCTTGTCCGGCAGCGTCACGTCCTTCGCCTTCTTGAAGGATGCCACGGTCTTGCCGCCCACCGTCACGTTGTACGTCGCATTGTCAGCGTGCTTGAAGCGCACGTTGAACTCGCCGTCCGTGCCGACCACGGCCGTACCGACGGCCTTCTTCGACGCGGCGTCGACGACCTGCACCGACTTGCCCTTCTGGTCCTTCAGGGTCTTCGGCAGCATCGAGATGGTCACGAACGCCTCCGTCGGGGTCAGGTTCTGCCACAACGTGGTGACGCCGCGGATGTCGCTCTTCTTCTTGGTGTTCGTCCACGTCGGGTTGGCCCGCATGTCGGCGGCGATGCGCGAATCGTTCCAATTCGTGATCGTCCCCGAGAAGATGCCGTTGATGGAGTCGGGGCTCAGCGACAGCGTCGCGCCACCCAGCTCGTCGAGGCGGTAGCCGATGCCGATCGCGCCCGCGACGTACGGCACGTACGTCCAGGGGAACGACGGGACGTCCGAGGCGCCGACAGCCGAGTCGGTTCCGGCGAACTTGAACGTGCCGCTCTTGAAGTTGCGCTTGCCGGTGCCCGACCCGGTCGAGGTGTAGGTGAGGCTGTGCCCCTTTGCGGCGTTGAACTCCGCGATCGCCGGGGTGAGGAACTGCACCGGGAACGACGCGCCGCCTCCGGTCGCACTCTCGGCCTTCGCGACCGCGCCAGAGGCGAACGTCGCTGCGAGCGCGACGGACACCGCCGCCACCCGCTTCGTCATCGTGGTCTTCATCGTGTCTCCTAGGTTCGGTGGCTCATCGCCACGCCACGGACGGTAGGAGACCGACCTGACCGCTACGGATCCCGGCGGTGACGGTCCGACCAAGGTTCGGTGAATTCTGGGTGAACGGCCCGCGGAATGGGCCTCCGCGTGCGCCGCGGTACCGGGCCGATCAGCCGAACTTGCCCTGGACGTAGTCGGCGGTGCGCTCGTCCCGCGGATTCGTGAAGATCTGCCGCGTGTAGTCGGCCTCCACGAGGTGCCCGGGGCCCCCGTCGGTGAGGAAGAACGCGCAGTAGTCGCTCACGCGGCTGGCCTGCTGCATGTTGTGGGTGACGATGACCACGGTGATGCGCTCGGCCAGCTCCTTGATCGTCTCCTCGATGCGCAGCGTGCTGCCCGGATCGAGGGCCGAGCACGGCTCGTCCATCAGCAGCACCTGGGGATCCACGGCGAGCGCCCGGGCGATGCAGAGCCGCTGCTGCTGCCCGCCGGACAGGGAGCCACCCTCGGCGCCGAGACGATCCTTGACCTCGTTCCACAGCCCCGAACGGGTGAGGCAGCGCTCGACGATCTCGTCGTGGTCCGGCCGCTTCAGGTGGGCGAGCTTGATGCCGGACAGCACGTTCTCGCGGATGTTCATCGCGGGGAACGGGTTCGGCTTCTGGAAGACCATGCCGACCTTCAGGCGCACGAGTGCGGGATCCTGGTCCGGACCGTAGACGTCGTCACCGTTGAGCAGCACCGAACCCGCCATCGCCGCGCCCGGGATGAACTCGTGCATTCGGTTCAGCAGTCGCAGGAACGTCGACTTGCCGCACCCCGACGGGCCGATGAGCCCCGTGACCGTGCGGCTGGGGAACGAGAGCGAGACGTCGGCGAGCGCATGGTGGCGCCCGAACCATGCGTGCACCGACTTCGTTTCGAGGCCTTCGAACTGCTCGGCGGGCTGGCCTTCGGTGGTGGACGACATCGGGATCTCCATTGTGTCACGGGGCGCCTCGGCGCCGATACGGGGGACGTTGGTGACGGTCACGGCGTCACACGGCCTTCCTGGACCCGAAGCGCCGTGCCAGGACGAAGAACGCGAGCACCAACGCCATCAACACGAGTGCGCCGGTCCAGGCTCGCGCGGTGGAGTACTCGGTGCCGTACACGAACATGGAGAAGATGTAGGTCGGCAGCGACGCAAGGGTGCCCGACAGCGGATTGAACGCGAAGTTGTTCGTGTTCAGGGACGTCAGCAGCAGCGGCGCCGTCTCGCCGATGATTCGCGCGACGCCGAGGATCGCCGCCGTGATCAGCCCGGCGCGAACCGTGGGCACCACCACCATCAGGGTCGTGCGCCACTGCCGTGCACCGAGTGCGTACCCGGCCGAACGGAGCTCGGACGGGACCAGCTTCAGCACCTCCTCCGCGGTTCGCGAGACCGTCGGCAGCATCAGCACCGCCAGCGCGAGCGAGCCCGCGAGTCCCGAATAGGTGCCCATCGAGCGCACCACGGTGGTGAAGATGAAGAGGCCAGCCACCACCGACGGCACCCCCGCCATCGACTGCACGATGAACCGGACGAGGAACGTCAGGCGGCCGCGGATCTCCGTGATGTAGATGCCGGTGAGGATGCCGAGCGGAAGCGTCACGAACGTGGCGATGGCCACCATGATCAGTGAACCCAGAATCGCATGGCCGGCGCCGCCGAGGCCGAGGTCGTCGTCGGGGCTCGAGATGCGCATGTCCGAGACGAAGAAGTTCGGCCGCAGTGCGACGATGCCCTTGACGGCAACGGTGGCGAGGATCGAGAGCCACGGCACGAACGCGAGGAATGCGGCGGCCGAGATGAGGAGCTGGACCACGGCGTCCTTCCTCGTCTTGCCGTCCGAACGGAGCGTCGCGCCGACCGTCAGGACGAGAAACGCGAGGAACGTGCCGAGCGCCCACCCGTCGGGGCCTGCGAGGCCGGTGAGCAACACGAGGACGCCACCGAGTCCGACCGCGATCGCCGCCCGTCCGATCCCGGCGCGCACCGAGGCCCTCGAGCGCGACCACGGCCGCTGCGGGACAGCATCCATGTTGGGCACCGGCCTCGATGGTGATACGTCCATCACGCCCTCGGGGTGAACCGCTCGACGATCGTCGCTGCGGCCATGTTGACGACGAGGGTGATCACGAAGAGGACGAAGCCCGAGGCGACGA
>JAGWXX010000042.1 GCA_018969685.1 Acidobacteriota bacterium
CGTCAGTCGGAGTCGACCTGGATGGCGGTACGGCCCTTGTACCAGCCGCAGTTGCCGCACACCGTGTGGGGCAGCTTCGCCGACGAGCACCGCGGGCACGAGCTGGCCGACGGGGCGCGCAGGCGCCACGCCGCGGCCATGTGGCTGCGGCCCTTCATCTTCGACTTCTTCTTCTTGGGTACCGGCATGGCCCGCCCGTTCTCGTGGTGCTCAGTGGTGCTCAGCCCGTGACGGGCGGCGCCCCACGATACCGCCCGGGGACCCGAGCCTCACTGCCCGTCGCCCCGCCACTCCTCGAGGACCGACCATCGGGGGTCGGCAGGCGGCTCCCCGCACGAGCACGGCTCGGAGGCGAGGTCGGCACCGCAGCCGAGGCAGAGGCCCGGGCAGTCGGGGCGGCACAACGGCATGGGCGGCACGCCGAGCAGGACCACCTCGCGCACCATCGGTGCGAGGTCCAGCTGCTCGCCGACGAGCGGCAGCGCATCCGCCGATTCGGGCACGCGCTGGTAGACCTCGTCGACCTCCGACTCCACCTCCCGCGACACCGGCCGGAGGCACCTGCTGCACTCCACGTCGACGCGGCACGCCACGGAGCCGCGCACGACGATCCCTCCCTCGGCGCTCTCGAGCACCAACGACACCGACACCGGCCGGTCCGCCGCGACGCGCGGGTCGTCGATGCCGACCTCCGACGCGCAGGGCTCGGCCGAGACGTCCTTCTGCACGCCGGCACGGCGCGTCAGCTCGACGAGGTTGACGACGAGGGGTGCGGCCATGCCGTCGCCCTACCCGAGGCTCGGGTCGTCCTGGTCGAAGAACGTCGATCCCGAGTCGTCGGCCGGGGGGAGCGGCGCGATCCGTTCCGTCCGCCTGGGCGCGGCGCCTCGGGGCGACCCGCTGCGCGGCTCCGGACGCCGGGCGACCCGTGGACGCGGCACCTCCGGTTCCTGCGAGTCGGGGATGGAGAGGCGCGACCGTCCCTTGGCGACGACCTGCACCAGGTTGTCGAGCAGGATCTCGAAGCTGGCGAGCCGCTGGTCGAGGAAGTCCTCGGTCTCGTTCTTCACCCGGCGGGCGTCGGCCTCGGCCGCCTCGATGATCTCGCGCGACCGGATCTCCGCGTCGCGGACGATCTCGGTGCGCTGCACCATGCGGTCCGCCTGCACGCGCGCTGCCTCGATGATCTCGTCCGCGTCGCGCTGCGTCTTGGCCATGAAGTCGGCGCGCTCCTTCAGCATCCAGCGCGCCTGCCGGATCTCGTCGGGAAGGCACGCGAGCGCATCCTGGAGGAGCGCCACGAGCTGTTCGCGGTCGATGCGCGGGTTGCTCGAGAGCGGCACGTTCGGGGCGTTGACCGCCATCTCGAGCAGCTGCTCGATGATCGACTCCGTGTCGCCGAAGGACGGCGGCGCAGCCTGCACGGGCTGCGCCGGCTGGCGACCCTGCGGGCGGAGCGGCTGGCGCGTCGGCTCGTCGCGGCCGTACCCCCCGTACGTCACGACGGCCTCCGCGCGGCGATCGCCCTCGCCACCGGGGCGGGGACGAGCTCGCGATCCATCGGTCCGCGCAGGTCGGCGTACTGGCGCACGTAGCGGCTGGAGATGAACGAGTGCTCCGGCCTGGAGAAGACGAGCACCGTGCGCACGCCGGCCGACGCGCGGTTCATCTGTGCCATCTGCTGCTCGACCTCGAAGTCGCCGCCCGTCCTGGCGCTCTTCACGATCGCGGCGGCTCCGATCGAGCGCGCAGCCTGGACCGCGAGGCCGGAGAAGCACTCGACGCACACGCTGCGGCCGAGATGGGCCGTCGACTCGCGGATCAGCGCGGCACGCTCGTCCGCCGGGATCCACGACGCGGGCTTGTCGGGGTTGACCATCACGCCCACGACGACCTCGCCGAAGATGCCGACCGCCTCCTCCACCACGTCGAGGTGCCCGAGGTGGAACGGATCGAAGCTGCCCGGATAGAGCGCGACGCCCATGACGGCCTCACGCTAACCGTCGGAGAAACGAGACCGTCGCGCGTCCGTAGCGGCGCTCGCGGACGGTTTCCCAGCCCTCGATCGGGGGGGATTCGCCGGCCAGCGACCGGTCGCTCTCGGCGACGACGAATCCGGCGGGAGCGACCCCGAGGAGCCGGGCCCACTCCGCGAACCCGTACGGAGGGTCGGCGAGCACCAGCGTCGCCCCCGTGCAGCCGCCCAGGAGCGCGAGCGGATCGCCGCGCACGATCCGCGACCGGTCGGCGAGGCCGAGCGCGGCGACGTTGCGCTCCAGGACGTCGAGCGCAGCGCGGTCGCGCTCGATGAACGTGCACGACGCCGCGCCCCGGGACAGCGCCTCGATGCCCATCGCGCCGCTGCCGGCATAGGCGTCCACCACGGCGGCGCCCGCCACCGCGCCGAGGCTCTCGAGCGCGTTGAAGGTGGCCTGCCGCGCACGATCCATCGTCGGTCGCGTGGCCGAGCCGGGCGGTGCCTCGATGCGCCGGCCGCGCAGTGCCCCAGCGACGACGCGCACGCCCCAACCCTAGGGAAGGCGCCCGTCCCGACCGCGCCGTGCGGCGACGTCCCGGCGCACCGCCGCGCTTGACTGGTCGCGTGAGCGACGACCGGGGCGTGCAGGGCGAGGCCGCGCCGCCCGACCCGACCATTCCGTGCGTCGACTGCGGCGGCACGTGCCACCTGCTCACCCATGCCGCCGAGGACGGCACCTGGTGGGCCGGGGACGTCGCCGCCTACCGGTGTGCGGACTGCAACGACCGGTGGGACGTCGAGCTGCCGCCGATCGAGTAACTGCCGTTACTGAAGAAACTTCCAGTCGCTACCGTGCCCGTGGTGAACGATGCGGCGTCCGGGCGGTCCGAGTCGGACTCGCGCACCCGCATCCTCGCCAGCGCCCGCGCCGAGATCGAGCAGAGGGGGATCCTCGGCCTGCGCGTCGCCGACGTGGCCCGCGGAGCAGGCACGTCGATCACCCTCATCTACCGGCACTTCGAGGACCGCGACGGGCTCCTCGCCCACGTGCTCGGCGACATCTACGACGAGAGCATCGTCTACTGGGAGTCCATCGTCGACTCGTGGAGAAGCCGCGAGGTCGGGTACGACGACCTGGTCGCGATCATGCCGCTGCCCGACGACCGGATCAGCCGGATGCGCCGCAATATCCGCCTGCAGATCCTCGCGACGGCCGTGAACAATCCGCGCCTCCGTGAGCGGGTGGAGCGCTCGACGCAGCGGTTCCACGCCGCGGTGCACCGCGCGGTGTTGCTCATCCGCGAGAGGACCGGCGAGCAGAACCCTCTCGACGCCCGTGTCTACGCGCTCATGCTGCTGATGTTCAACATGATGTTCGTGAGCAACGACATGCTCGGCGAGGGACGGATCGACGACGCGCTCTATCGGGACTTCCTCCACCACTTCTTCGCCCGCTACGACGCCCCGGCGTGACGGCGCGCGCCAGTCAGCTCTTGAAGAGGTAGGCCGCCTCCTCGGGGGTGAGCATCAGCGAGATCTCGTCGCGCAGGTCGGGGTGGGACGCGAGTGCGGGGTCGTCGTCGACCATCGCAAACGCGGCCCGCCGAGCCTCCTCGATGAGGTCCCGGTCCCGTCGGAGGGACGCGAGCTTCAGGTCGCTCTCCCCCTTCTGCGCGGCGCCCATCAGCGTGCCCTCCCCCCGGAGCTCGAGGTCGACCTCGGCGAGCGCGAAGCCGTCGGTCGACGCCACGAGGGCCTCGACCCGCGGGCTCGGTCCGCGCTCGGCCGTGTGGAGCCAGCACTCCGACGCAGCCGAGCCACGGCCGACGCGGCCCCGCAGCTGGTGCAGCTGTGCGATGCCGAACCGGTCGGCGTCGACCACCACCATCACCGTGGCGTTCGGCACGTCCACCCCGACTTCGATCACCGTCGTCGCCACGAGCACGTCGGTGGCGCCGCGCCGGAACGCGTCCATGATCCCCTCGCGCTCCGCGGCGGGCAACCGGCCGTGCAGCGACGCGAGCCGGAGCCCCTGCAGCGGACCCTGCGACAGCTCGAGCTCGAGCCGCTGCACCGACGCCGTGTCGCCGTCGGGGTCGTCGTCGATGCGCGGGCACACCACGTACGCCTGCTGGCCGGCCTCGACCGCCCGGCGCACGGCGTCCCATTGCTCTCCCGCGAGGTGCGGTCCGGTGGCACGGTGCGTCGCGATCGGCGTGCGCCCGGGCGGCAGCTCGTCGAGCACGCTCACGTCGAGGTCCCCGTAGACCGTCATCGCCGCCGTGCGCGGGATCGGCGTCGCCGTCATGATCAGGACGTCGGGCGTGGCTCCGCCACCCGACTTGTCGCGCAGCGCGGCGCGCTGCTCGACGCCGAAGCGGTGCTGCTCGTCGATCACCACGACGCCGAGGCTCCGGAAGGCGACGCCCTCCTGGATCAGGGCGTGCGTCCCGATGACGACGTCGATTCCGCCGTCGGCGAGCGACGCCAGGATCTCCCGGCGCTGCGCAGCAGCGGCCCGCGAGGTGAGCAGCTCGACGCGCAGCTGGCGGTCGCCGAACAGGTTGCCGCCGTCGGGCACCACGAATCCGTCGAGCAGCCGCGACACGCCGGCGAAGTGCTGCTCGGCGAGCACCTCGGTCGGCGCCATCAGCGCACCTTGGTGCCCTCCCTGCACCGCCGTGAGCATCGCCGCCACCGCGACGACGGTCTTGCCGCTTCCGACGTCACCCTGGAGCAGCCGGTGCATCGGGGCCGGTGCCGCGAGGTCGGCGAGGATCTCGTCGATCGTGCGTCGCTGCGCCGACGTGAGCGGAAATGGCAGCGCCGACACGAAGGCCGGCACGAGCGCACCGTCCACGACGTGCCGCAATCCGCGCGCGCCGCGCTCGTAGGCGCGCTTGCGCGCCACGAGCACCAGCTGCACGCGCAGCAGTTCGTCGAATGCGAGCCGGCGGCGCGCCGCCACGTGCTCCTCCGCCGACTCGGGCAGGTGGATGGCGCGCATCGCCGCGTGGCGCCCGGGGAGGCCCAGCCGTCCGGTGACGTCCGCGGGGACGGGATCCGCAATGCCCCGCGCCCTGCAGCGCTCGAGCGCGTTCTCGACCATCGCCGCGAACTGCCACGACGTCACCGGTGTCGAATCGCCGGACGGGTAGATCGGCACGATCCGGCCGGTGCGGTCGCCGATCATGTCGACCACGGGGTTCGACATCTGCAGCGACGAGCGGTAGCGCCCGACCTTGCCGAAGAGCGCCACGTGCTGGCCCGCTGCGAACTGCCGGGCCCGAAACGGCTGGTTGAAGAACGAGACGTCCAGCGAACCCGTGTCGTCGGCGACCCGGACCGTCACCATGCTGCGCCCGCCGCGGATCCTCCGTGACGCCACCGACTCGACCCGGACGAGCACCAGCGCCTGCTCGTCGGGGACGAGGTCGCAGATGCGGGCCTCCTTGCTGCGGTCGACCAGCCGCCGCGGGTACGTCGTGAGGACGTCCAGCACGCTCGACACACCCGCCTTGGCGAGGACCGACCTGGTCCGCTCGCCGACCCCCTTGAGGACGCCGACGTCGATCGCCGCGAGGTCGCGAAACGTGAGCGGCGCCGGGTCCGCCGGCGGCGCGCCGCTACTCGGCGCCGAAGAGGAAGGGGTAGAGCGGCTGTCCGCCATCGTGGACCTCGACCTCGAGGCCCGCTGCGCGCACGTGCGCCACGACCGCCTCGACGTCCGCGCTGGCGGCACCCTCGCCGACGATCACCGTCACGAGCTCGCGCCCGGGCGACGCGAGGTGGTCCACCAGCCGGGTCGCGCAGCCGACGAGCGTCCCGTCGATGGAGACGATGCCGTCTCCCCGCACCAGGCCGATGAAGTCGCCGGCGGCGACCGCACCTGCGGCGACCGTCGTGTCGCGCACCGCGCGGGTCACCTCGCCGGTCGCGACCGAGTCGGCCGCGGCGGACATGGCCTGCGCGTTGGCGTCCGCACCGGCCTCCGGGTCGTACACGACGAGCGCCGCGAGCGCCTCGGGCATCGAGCACGTCGGCACCACTCGGACCCGCTTGCCGGTGAGCGCGTCGACCTGGTTGGCCACCGGGATGATGTTCTTGTTGTTCGGCAGGATGACCACGTCGGACGAGTTCACGTGCTCGACCGCGCCGAGCAGCTCGGCGGTCGAGGGGTTCATCGTCTGCCCCCCGGTGACCACGCCCTGGACGCCCATCTGCGCGAACAGCCCGGCGAGCCCGTCCCCGGCGCACACGGCGATCACGGCGCACCCGACTGCGGGCAGGGACGCAACCGCACTCTGACGCGGGGTGGACGAGCCCATCGACGCCGCCATCGACGCCTCGCGCTCGGCGTGCTCCTCCGCCACCTCCTCGAAGAGGTCGGTCACCCGGATCGTGAACGGCCTTCCGCCGAGCTCGAGCGGGGCCTCGATCGCCGCGCCGATGTCGTTGGTGTGGACGTGGCAGTTGAAGAGGCCGTCACCGCCGACGACGACGATCGAGTCGCCGATGCGCCCCCACGCCGACATGAAGTCCTGCTTGCGCGCGTCGTCGAGGTGGAGGAGGAACATGACCTCGTAGCGGAGCTCGCTCACGTCGACCTCGCCGTCGGCGCCGCCCCGGTGCATGAGGTCCTCGAGCACCTCTGCCGAGGGCCCGGCCGCGACGGACGGCTCGGGCAGCGGTTCGCCCTCGAGCACGTGCAGCGCAGAGTCGTAGAACAGGAGGAACCCGGCACCGCCCGCATCGACGACGCCGGCCTCCTTCAGCACCGGGAGCATGTCGGGCGTCCGCCGCAGCGCGTCGCGTCCGGCATCCCGCGCCCGCCGGAGCACGGCGGCGACGTTTTCCCCCGCGTCGGCCGCCGCGACCGCCGCCTCGGCCGACTCGCGCACCACCGTGAGGATCGTGCCCTCGATCGGCTTGAGCACCGCCGAGTAGGCCGCGGTGCTCGCCGACGACAGCGCGGCAGCCACCTGCCGCCCGCTCGCCGACGGGACGGCCTTCAGCGACGCCGAGAGGCCGCGGAGAATCTGGCTCAGGATCACGCCGCTGTTGCCGCGCGCCCCCATCAGCGAGCCGTGGCTGATCGCGTCGCACGTCGGGCCGATCTCGTCAGGTGCGCCGTCGAGCTCGGCGACGACCGCGTCCAGCGTCCGGGCCATGTTCGTGCCGGTGTCGCCGTCGGGCACGGGATAGACGTTCAGACGGTTGATGCCCTCCTGGTGCGACTTCATCGCGTCGCGGAAGGTCACCACGGTCCGGCGCAGCGCAGCCGCCCCGAACACCTCCCCATCCGGCATCACCCGAGCGTACCGATGCCGCGGGTTCCCGTCCGATCCTGCCCCGTGATTCCGACCATCACGGCCAGCGATGGGCGACGTGGACTGGATCAGTGGCAGCGACCGGCTGGTAGGTTCGCCCACCACCAGCGACCCCGTGGGAGGCGAACCATGCAGGGAGTCATCAGGTCCTACGACCCGGCCTCGGGGGACGGCATCGTGCTCTGCGACACGGACCTGCGCGACTACGACCTCGCACCCGGCGCGCTCGACGGATCCATCCTGCGCATGCTGCGGCAGGGCCAGCGCATCGTGTTCGATCTCGACGGTGCCGGCCGCGCCACGAAGGTGCGGCTCGGTTCCGAGCGAGACATGGGAACCCCGGGGCACTGACCGTGGCCGGGCACTCCACCAACCAGTCGTTGCTCGCGTGGGTGGCCGACTGGGCCGCGATCCTGCAGCCCGAGTCGATCCACTGGTGCGACGGCTCCGACGCCGAGTACGACCGGCTCTGCGACGTTCTCGTCGCCTCGGGCACCTTCACGCGGCTCGACGACGCCAAGCGACCGAACAGCTTCTGGGCCCACAGCGACCCCGCCGACGTGGCGCGCGTCGAGGACCGGACCTTCATCTGCTCCGAGTCGCAGGACGACGCGGGCCCGAACAACAACTGGAGGGCGCCCGACGCGATGCGCAGCGAGCTGCGCGCGCTCTACCAGGGCGCGATGCGCGGCAGGACGATGTACGTCGTGCCGTTCTCGATGGGACCGCTCGGCTCGCCGATCGCCCACATCGGCGTGCAGCTGACCGACAGCGCCTATGTCGCCGTGAGCATGCGAATCATGACCCGCATGGGCCAGGGGGCGCTCGACGTGCTCGGCGACGGCCGGTGGGTGCCCTGCATCCACTCCGTCGGCGCGCCGCTGGAGCCGGGGCAGGCCGACGTGGCGTGGCCCTGCAACCCGACGAACAAGTACATCGTCCACTTCCCCGAGACCCGCGAGATCTGGAGCTACGGCTCGGGCTACGGCGGCAACGCGCTGCTGGGCAAGAAGTGCTTCGCGCTGCGCATCGCCAGCGTGATGGCGCGCGACGACGGCTGGCTCGCCGAGCACATGCTGATCCTGAAGCTGACCAACCCCGAGGGACGCACGAAGTACGTCGCGGCCGCGTTCCCGTCGGCATGCGGCAAGACGAACCTCGCGATGATCGAGCCCACCGTGCCCGGTTGGAGGGCCGAGACCGTCGGCGACGACATCTGCTGGATGAAGTTCGGCCCGGACGGACGGCTCTGGGCGATCAACCCGGAGGCCGGGTTCTTCGGCGTGGCGCCGAACACGAGCTACGAGACCAACGCCAACGCGATGCAGACCCTCCACGCGAACTGCATCTTCACGAACACCGCGCTGACCTCCGACGGCGACGTCTGGTGGGAGGGCATGACGCAGGACAAGCCCGCCCGTGCCACCGACTGGCGCAACCAGCCGTGGACGCCGGAGTCGACGGGGGTCGCCGCCCACGCGAACGCGCGCTTCACCGCGCCCGCGGCGCAGTGCCCGTCGATCGCCCCCGAGTGGCAGGACCCGAACGGCGTCCCGATCTCGGCGATCCTCTTCGGCGGCCGGCGCCGCACCACCGTGCCGCTCGTCACCGAGGCGTACGACTGGGAGCACGGCGTGTTCCTCGGCTCGATCATGGCGTCGGAGACGACCGCCGCGGCGGAGGGCGAGCAGGGCAGGCTGCGCTTCGACCCCATGGCGATGCTTCCCTTCTGCGGGTACAACATGGCCGACTACTTCGAGCACTGGCTGGCGCTGGGCGGCAAGGCGGACGCATCCGCGCTGCCGAGGATCTTTTTCGTCAACTGGTTCCGCCGCGACGAGTCGGGCCGGTTCCTGTGGCCGGGCTTCGGCGAGAACAGCCGCGTGCTCAAGTGGGTGTTCGAGCGCCTCGACGGGGCCGCCGCTGCCGTCGAGACGCCGATCGGCAAGCTGCCGGCGCCGGGGGCACTCGACGTCGACGGGCTCGACATCGACGGGGACGACCTCGACGAACTGCTGCGGCTCGACGCGGACGGGTGGCGCGAGGCAGTGCCGCAGATCCGCGACCACTACGCACGGTTCGGCGACAGGCTGCCGAGTGCGCTTGCCTCGTCGCTCGACCGGTTGGACGCCTCGCTCTCCTAGGAACCGTTCAGAACCCCCAGCGGATGTCGCGCGGGGCGCCGCTGCGCATCGCCCCGAGTCAAAACCCCCAACGAATGTCGCGCGGGGCGCCGATGGGGAGCCCCGCTGTCGACGGGATGGCATCGAGCGCGGCGCGCATCTGCTGCCACGCCTGCCACCCGAGGTTGCCGGTCGTCTGGCACGGGCCGCGCTGGATGCAGGCGCTCGACTGGACCCCGACCCCGCCGATGCGCAGCTGCACGCCGCGCTGCAGCGCCCGCGCCGCAATGACGGCCCACTGCCGCGCGAGCGACCCGCTCTGCGTGAAGATCTGCGGCGCGACCCACACGTTCGGGCCGGCCTCCGTCGACACCCACGCGACGTCGTCGATGGTCCAACCGTTGTTGCACCGCACTCCTCCGACCGTCTGCGGGCAGCCGTCGGCCGAACCGAAGTTCCACAGCCTCCGGTTCGTCGCCGCCACGTAGCCGGCGACCCACGCCCGCGCTTGTTCGACCGGGCCCCACGACGGCTCCAGGTCCACGGCGCCGGAGATCGCCACCCGCGGATCCGACGCGGCGCGGGCCTGCTCCACGATCGCCGCCCACCGTGCACCACCCTCGGCGCCGTTGAACGGCGTCGCGCCCCCCGAGTTGCTCGTGCCGACCGACACCTCCCAGGGGCCGGCTCCGCACTCGGCGAGCCCGGCAGCGACCGTCGCGACGATCGCGACGATGTCGGCCTCGACGATGGTCGTGCCGAATCCGCTGGCCCCGCCCTCCACCTGCTTGCCGAAGGACAGCACGACCGTTCCCCGGGGCGCGAGCCGGGCCTGGTTGCAGGCCGACGCAGAGATCGACGCGGCACGATCCGTCAGCGGCAGCGCGTCGCTCCCGCGGACGTAGCTGCCGACGGCGAGGTTCACCTGCGGCGACTCCGGTACGGGCACCGCGTCGGGGAACCACGCAGTCTCCGGCGCGACGTCGGCGAGCGACGCGAGCGCGAGCACCGGAACGGGCGAGCGCTGGCAGCCCTTCGCGCACTTCCCCGGGAGGGGTGACACCGCGTCGACGTTCACCGCGGCACCCCGCGAACGGGGGCGCTTCTCGCCCGTCGCCGCCACCATGACCGTGTTCACCGGCTGGCGACCCGTGAGCGCGACCGACCGTCGGACCGGGGACTTCGCCCACTGGTCGACGATCCGCACCGGCTGGCCGTTGACGTAGATGGAGGCGATGCCGCGGTCCGGTCCCGCGAGGTACCAGACCGAGAAGGCACGCGACTTCACGGTGTAGACGACGACGGAACCCGGCACCGCCGACTGCACCACCGACTTCCCGTGCGCCTTGGCGCTGCGGACCTCCTGCCACGTGCCGTCGAACACGGCCGTGGTCGCGGTCACGGGCGCCGCCGAGGCCGTCGGAACCGCCCATACGAGGGCGAGGGAGGAACCGCACGCTGCGGCGAGGAGCAACCGTCGCACGTCCGAAACCCTACGGGTGCGCGCCGACCGGCAGGTGGCGCCGCCCAGGGACCCGTACGTCCGGGCGCCCGACCCGCGCGACCTACGCTGACCCGAGGTCGGGGGATCCTCCCCCGGCACGAGGAAAGGAAGTTGCAGCGATGGGGAAGCAGTGGATCATGGTGCCGGTTGCGGCACTCGCGCTCGCCGGATGCGCGGGCGGATCGTCGACGAAGAGCGCCGCTGACGGCACCGTCACCGGGGAACTGAAGGAGTGGGAGGTGTCGGTCGACGCCGACTCTGCCGCGGCCGGCCAGGTGACCTTCGAGATCACCAACAAGGGCACGATCGGGCACGAGTTCCTCGTCGTCAAGACCGACATCGCCGACGGCGAGATCCCGGTGGACGGCGACCACTTCCCGGAGGATGCCGAGGGCATCACCGTCATCGACGAGATCGGCGAGTTCCCCGCCGGCGAGACCCAGTCGCTGGTCCTCACCCTCGAGCCCGGTGCATACCAGCTCGTCTGCAACCTGCCCGCGCACTACGGCGCGGGGATGCACACCTCGTTCATCGTCGAATAGCCGGAAACGTCGAGCGTGCTCGTCGGCACGGGTTGGGGTCGCCTCAGCCCATGCCGACGAGCATGGCGCGGATGCCGAGTCCCATGAGGAACAGCCCGCCGAACCCGTAGAGCAGGTACGTCCGGCCCTTGAGCTGCATCCGGTACGAGTAGATCACCGCGACCGCGATGATCGACACGAATCCGTAGAAGGCGTGGAACTGCGGGAACTCGAGCTTGTCCCGGCTCACCATCACGACGCCGAGGATCACCTGGACGAACACCGCAACCTGCGCCAAGCCGGTGAACCACCACAGCGCGCGCGTCCGGAGCGAGACGACCTTGTGGGCGGCGAGTGCCCACGCACCCGCGAGCCCATTGCCCACGATCACCACCCACGCCCAATTGGCGTGGAGGCCCGAGATCACCGCTGCTCCCACGGCGCTCGACCCTACCCGGCGGCCGCACGCAGGCTCGTGCCGCGTCAACGGACGATCGTGGCGGCCTCGTCACCGCCCTCGAGCAGCACGATGCTCCCGTCGTCGCGGACGTCCACGACCGTGACGGAGCAGTTGTCGAGGCTGCGGATCATCACGCGGTCGTCGCCGGTGGCCGCGCCGATCACCGCGTTGATCGCGACGAAGTGGGTGAAGGCGACCGCATCGCGCGCCGAGAGCCCGCGAACGCCGGCCAGAAGCGCGTCGCGGTATGCGGTCCACCGCGGGCCGAGGTCCCCCCAGGTGCCCGCCATGACCGCCATCAGCCACTCGCCGCGCCGGTCCATCGGCACGCCCTCGGGCGACGGGATCTCGCCGAGTTCCTCCACCACCTCGGGCACGGTCCGCCACCGGTCGGCGATCGGCTGCGCCGTTTCGCGGCAGCGGAGAAACGGGCTGGTGACGACCGGTCGCGTCGGCAGCGCCGCCAATCGCGCCGCGACGGCGAGCGCCTGCTCGCGGCCCGTCGCATCGAGGCCCGGGTCGGGGTCGGCGTCCCATCCCGCCGCCGCACGCCCGTGGCGCACGAGGTGCAGGGTCACCCGAGGAGCCAGGCCTCGCGCGGCGGACCCGTCTCGCCGCGCCGGATGAACCACTCGGTTCCGAACGCGAGGCGGAAGATGTCGGGGGGCATCTGCGTGAAGTACGACACGTCGGTCACCTGGCTCGCGTGGCACGAGATGGCGCGCAGCTTCGCCTCGCACCAGTCGGCCACCTCGATGCGGTGGCTGATCGCCGACTCGGGCTCCCCCATCGGGTTGCCGTCGTCGGCCGGTGCATCGGCGTCGAAGTCGGCGAAGCCCTCCGTCTCCGGCACGCCCGCCTCGCGCGCCATCGCCACGAGCGAACGGAACCAGTCGCGGTTCATGGTCACCTCGTACACGCCCTCGACGCCCGTGCGCGACGCGGCGCGGTGCCCCACCGCGTGCACCTGCAGGTGGTCGGGGTGTCCGTAGTTCCCGTGCCAGTCGTAGGTGGTGAACACCTCGGGGCGCTCCTCGTCGAGGATCGCGGCGAGCCGCGCCGCCGCCTCGTCCGGGTCGGCGTTCACGAACGCGCCGCGGTTGGCGTTCTGCGCCCACCCCGTCATCCCCGAGTCCTCGTAGCCGAGCCACGCGAGCCGCGACACGCCCAGCGCCGCGCACGCGGCCTCGGTCTCGCGGCGGCGCCGGTCGGCGAGCGTCTCGCCGGCTGCGAGGTCGCCGGGCACCTGTCCGTGCTCGCCGCCCGTCGCCACGACGAGCACCGTGCGGTGACCCTCGGCCGCGGCCCGCGCGAGCGTGCCGCCCATCGAGAGGCTCTCGTCGTCCGGATGGGCGTGGAACGCCACCAGCGTCGCCACGGCCGCTACGCCTGCACCGCGGCGCCGCTCGCCAGCAACGCGCCGACCGCGGCATCGTCGACTCCCCACGACGAGAGCACCTCGCGCGTGTGCTCCCCCGCGCGCGCCGGCGGCGAGGGCGGCGCAGGAGGGGTGCGGGAGAACCGGGGTGCCGGGGCGTGCTGGACGACGCCGCCGACCTCGGTGAACGTGCCGCGCGCCACGTGGTGCGGGTGGGAGGGCGCCTCGCCCATCGTCAGCACCGGCGCGACGCACGCGTCGCTGTCGGCGAACACGGCCGCCCACTCGTCGCGCGCGCGCGTCGCGACGACCGATGCGATCCTCGCCTTCATCGCGGGCCACGACGCAGCATCCATCTGCGGTGCGAGCGTCTCGTCGCCGGCGAGGCCGAGCCGGTCGAGCAGCTCGGCGTAGAACTGCGGCTCGATCGCGCCGATCGCGAGCCAGCGGCCGTCGCTGCACCGGTACACGTCGTAGAAGTGCGCGCCCGTGTCGAGCAGGTTGCGGCCCGGGCGCGACTCGTCGAACAGCCCCATCGCCGCGAACCCCCGGAACATCGCCATCAGCGCGGCCGTGCCGTCGATCATCGCCGCATCGACCACCTGGCCGCGCCCGGTCCGGCCCGCCTCGAGCATCGCGCACACCGTGCCGAACGCGAGGAACATGCCGCCACCGCCGAAGTCGCCGACGAGGTTCATCGGCGGCACCGGCGCCTCGCCGTCGCGCGCGAAGTGGGCGAGCGCTCCGGCGAGTGCGATGTAGTCGATGTCGTGGCCCGCCCGCTTCGCGAGCGGCCCCTCCTGCCCCCACCCCGTCATGCGCCCGTACACGAGCGCGGGGTTGCGTGCGAGGCACTCGTCGGGGCCGAGCCCGAGCCGCTCCATCACGCCCGGACGGAAGCCCTCGAGCAGCGCGTCCGCGCGCTCGACGAGCGACAGCACGGCCTCCACGCCCCCGGGGTGCTTCAGGTCGATCGCCGCACTGCGGCGGCTCCGCTGCAGCACGTCGAGGTTCGGCCGCTCGTCGCCCGGCCGGACCGACTGCGGGCGGTCGATGCGCACCACCTCGGCGCCCATGTCGGCGAGCAGCATCGCGGCGAACGGCCCGGGCCCGATCCCCGCGATCTCGACGATGCGGCAGCCGTCGAGCGGACCGCTCATGCGGCGCGCTGCACGTGGGACACGATGGCGTCGACGAGCACCGGCCACAGGGGCTCGGGGAGGTCGTGGCCCATGTCGTCCACCAGCATCAGCGTCGCACCCGGCACCAGCTCGGCGGTGCGCTCCCCGCCGCTCGGGGTGATGAGCGTGTCGTCGCGTCCGTGGATGACGAGGGTCGGCACCGACAGCGCCGACAGCCCCTCGTCACGGTTGCCGCTCGCGTAGATCGCAGCGAGCTGGCGAGGTCCGCCCTCGGGGTAGAACGAGCGGTCCCAGTCGCGGGCCGCGTTCCGTCGGGACAGCTCGTCGCTGCGGTACCGACGCGACTGCCAGATCTGCCACGTCGTGGAGTGGGCGATGTAGCCCTCACGGTCGGATGGCGGCGGCGTGAGCAGCGCCGCCGCGGCCTCGGGGGTGGGCTGCCCGACGGTCGGGTCGCCCGGCTGGGACATGACCGAGATGAGGCTGGCGGTGCGCTCGGGGTGGTCGATCGCCACGTGCTGGGCGATCATGCCGCCCATCGACGCGCCGAGCACGTGGGCCCGCGCGACGCCGAGGTGGTCGAGCAGCGCGACCGCGTCGGCGGCCATCTCCCGCAGCGTGTAGGGAACGGGCGGAACCGGCTCCTCCATCAGCGCCGCCGTGATCACCTCGTTGACGTCGACGGTCGCGCCGTCGAGCTTGGTGGACAGGCCGCAGTCGCGGTTGTCGAACCGGACGACGAACAGGCCGCGGTCGGCGAGCATCCTGCAGAAGCGCTCGTCCCACTGCACCATCTGGGCCGTGTAGCCCATGATCAGCAGCAGGGTGGGATGTGACGGGTCGCCGAACGCGTCGTACTCGATGCACATGTCGAGTCCGTCGACCGACCGGAATCGTGCCTGCGGCATGGTCGCGTCTTCCTAGCGGCCGTCGCCGTCGACGCGGCGGATCGTGCGCTGGATGAGGTTCTGCACGTTCTCGGGGTCGCGGATGTTGGAGAACCTGCTCTGGCCGTCCTCGCCGCCCGACTCGATGAGCAGGTCGCCGGCGCCGACGATCCGCTCGAAGGCGGTCTGGTGGAAGTTGACGTTGTTGACGCGTCCGATCGGGATCTCGATCCCGGTGCGCGCGATCACGCCCTCGCGGTAGATCACCCGGTGGGTGGTCACGACGAAGTGCGTCCGGCTCCACTGCACCACCTTGACGGCCAGCCAGATCGCACTGACCAGCACGAGCAGCCACGACGCGCGCGACGCCGTCCACTCGAGGATCTCCGGGAACCGCTCCGCGCCGTCGCCGGCGATCCGCTCGCTTGCGATGGAGAGCGCCCCACCGCCGATCAGGCTCGCCGTCGGCGGAACGAAGTCCCACCAGTGCGGGTGCAGGTCGATGACGACCTCCTCACCCTCGTTGAGGTTGCGTCGCGAGTAGGCCATGTCACGAGCGTAATCCGTGCCGTCGCACCCACCGCCTAGCCTGCGCGCGTGCACGTCGACCCCCTCCTCGCGCCGCTCGACGAGCGCCAGCGCGAGGCCGTCCTGTGCCCGCCGACGCCGACGATCGTCCATGCCGGCGCCGGCTCGGGCAAGACCCGCGTGCTGACCGTGCGGATCGCGCACCGCGTCGCGGAGGGCACCGCGCGCGCCGATCACGTGCTCGCCATCACGTTCACGCGCGAAGCCGCCGGCGAGCTGCGGCGGCGGCTCGCCGCACTCGGCGTCATGCGGCAGGGTCGGCCGACCATCGGCACCTTCCATGCCACGGCGCTCTCGCTGCTGCGGCGCCACTCCGACGGGCCCGCGCCCGTCATCGCGCACAACCGGACGGCACTCGCCGTCGCCGCCGCGGGCCGCCACCGCCTCGCGTCGCGCCCGCGCGACCTGCTGGTCGAGATCGACTGGGCGCACGCCCGCATGGTCGCGCCGGCCGACTACCCGAGAGCCGTCCGCGACGCGCGCCGCGAGCCCCCCGCCCCCGCCGCCGAAGTGGCCGAGCTCTACGCGCGGTACGAGGGGGTCAAGCGGACGCGGCAGGTCGTCGACTTCGACGACCTCATCGCGCGGTCGGTGGACCGGCTGCGCGACGACGCGGACTTCGCCGCCGCGGTGCACTGGCAATTCCGGCACCTCTTCGTCGACGAGGCGCAGGACATGAACCCCCTGCAGTGGGCGATGCTCGCCGGCATCCGCGGCGACAACCCCGACGTCTTCGTCGTCGGCGACCCCCTGCAGGCAATCTACGGGTGGAACGGCGCCGACCGCGCCCGCTTCGACGCACTGCCCGACGTCCTTCCCGGGGCCACGACCGTCGTCCTGCCGCGCAATTACCGGTGCAGCGGGAGCATCGTCGCCGCGGCGCGGCACGTCGCCGCGCAGACGAGCGACGAGGTGCGGGTGGAGGCCGTCCGCGAGCCCGGCCGGCCCGTCGAGCTGCTCGGCCTCGCCGACGAGCACGAGGAGGTCCGCGCGATCTGCGCCCTCGTCGACCGCGCGCAGCGTCGCGGCTGGGCATGGTCCGACGTCGCGGTCCTCGTGCGGACGAACGCCCAGGTTGCACCGGTCGCAGGGGCGCTCGCTGCGAACGGCGTCCCCGTCGCGTCGGCTGCACGCAGCACGGCGATGGCCGCCGCGATCTCGTCGGCGTCCGAGTGCACGGGCCGCGAGCGCCTCGCGACGTGGGCGGCGGACGCCGAGGAGGACGGATCGGGCGACGCCGAACGCGAGGTCGCGGCGATGGTGCGCGCGTTCCTCCAGCACGAATCGCACCCCGACGGCCGCTCGTTCGCCGCGTGGGCGTCCGCCACGCACGACGCGTCGCCCGCCGGCGGCGTGTCGATCCTCACCTTCCACGCGGCGAAGGGGCGCGAATGGCGGTACGTCATCGTCGCCGGCGCCGAGGAGGGGCTCGTGCCGCACCGCGCCATCGCCGCCGGTCCCCTGGCAGAGGAGGAGATCCGCCTCGCCTACGTCGCGTTTACCCGCGCCGCCGAAGCGCTCACCGTCACGTGGACCGCGCGACGCGGCACGCGGCGCACCGGGCCGAGCCGCCTGCTCGAGGGACTGCCGACCACCGGTGGCTCCGGCGCGGACGTCAACGACGCGACCCGCACGGTCCGGACGATCCGCAGCCGGACGGCGCCTGCCGACCCAAACGCCGCGGTCCGCACCGCGCTCGCTGCGTGGCGGCGGGACCTCGCGCGCGCGACCGAGCAGCACCCGACGACGATCTGCTCGGACGCCGACCTCGAGCGCCTCGTGCGTCTCCGGCCCGGCGACGTCGACGCGCTCTCCACGATCCTCCCGGCGCCGGTCGCACGGAGGCTCGCACCGCGACTGCTGCCGCTGCTCGCCGACCGGACCGGCTAGCCCCCTTCGCGCAGCTTCAGCAGCCGCTCGAACACCTCG
>JAGWXX010000107.1 GCA_018969685.1 Acidobacteriota bacterium
CTCGTCGAATCGATGGCGGTCCGGCCTGCATTCCTGCGGGCGATTCCTGCCACCTCCGACCCCGCCGAGGCGGTCGGACTCGGCACCGCAGGGCTCGCGGGATGGCTCGCGGTGCGGTGGCGCGCCGCAGTGGTGCCTGACGACGTCGTCGTCGTGCTCGGTGCCACCGGCTCCGTGGGCCGCATCGCCGTCCACGCGGCGCTCGCTGCCGGCGCCGCACGGGTCGTTGCAGTCGGCCGGTCAGCGGAACGACTCGCCGGCCTCCATCTCGCCGACGGGTGCACCGTCCCCATCGGCGAGGGGCTTGCAGGGCGCGTGCTCCGGGCCGCGGGTTCCGCCCCCACAGTGCTCATCGACACCACGTGGGGACCGCACCTCGTCGAGGTGCTCGGGGTCATGGCCCCCGGCGGACGGGTCGTCAACCTCGGCGCGTCGGCGGCCCCCACCGCCGAGATCCCGTCCGCCGCGATCCGGGGACGCCAGCTCAACCTGCTGGGGTACTCGAATTTCGGCGTTCCGAGGCACGTCGCGGACGCGGCCCATCTCGAGCTGTTGCGCAGGTCGGCGGACGGGAAGATCGACTTCCCCATCGAGCGCATTCCGCTGGAGCGGATAGGCGCCGCATGGGCCCGTGCCGCCGAGGGCACCACGAAGGTCGTCGTCACGTTCGGGATGCCGTGACCCACGCATATCGTCGACGGACGCGGATCGACTGGCGCCACAAGGGCTTCCCGATCGACCGGCCGCTCGCGGCACGCAGGATCGCCGCCCGCGGGTGGAACGCCCTCGCCGGCGACCTTCAGCTCCCCGTAATGGTCCTGCGTGAATCGTCACTGGATCACAACATCTCGACCGTCCACGGCTGGTGCGCGGCCAACGGCGCGTCCATTGCGCCGCACGGCAAGACCACGATGTCGCCCGAGATCATCGCCCGCCAGTTCGCGCACGGTGCGTGGGCCGTCACTGCCGCGACAGCAGGGCAGGCACGCGTGTTCCGCAGGTTCGGCTCGCCGCGCGTGCTGATCGCAGGCCAGGTCGTCGATCCTGCCGGACTCCGGTGGATCGCCGACCAGCTCGACGACCCTCGATTCGACCTCCTCGCAATCGTCGACTCCCCCGGTGCAGTCGCCTCGATGGACTCCGTGCTGGCTCCTCGCGCGCGGCGCAGATCGCGGCTGAAGGTGCTGCTCGAGCTCGGAGTACGTGACGGGCGCACCGGGTGCCGCACCGATGCACAGGTCGACGCGACCGTCGAGGCCATCGGCCGCTCCGCGAGCCTGCAGCTTGCGGGCATCGAGGCATTCGAGGGCGTCCTCGGACAGGACGACGTTGGCGTTCGCGGCGTCCATGTGCTTCTCGATTGGATGCTCCGCGCCGCGCAACGCCTCGACGCCGACGGCCGCTTCGCGGGGACCGGCGAGATCGTGCTGAGCGCAGGTGGTTCGGCCCACCCCGACCGCGTCGTCGCCGCACTCGGTCGCACGTGGGAGTCAACGCTGCCGCGTCGCACCGTGCTGAGGAGCGGCTGCTACGTGACGCACGACCACGGCCTCTACGACCGCTCCGCGCCGTTCGGCCGCCGGGTCCCCACCGCCCCGCTGCGGCCCGCGCTCGAGGTGCTCGGTGCCGTGATCTCGCGGCCCGAGCCACGGCTCGCGCTCGTCAACTTCGGGAAGCGCGACGTCGCATACGACATCGAGATGCCGGTGGTGCTCGGGGCATGCCGCAGGAGCGGCACCACCGTGGAGCCCGCCGACGGGATCGCGGTGACGGGGCTCAACGATCAGCACGCCTTCGTCACGGTCGGCGACGGGGCTCGGCTCGAGGTGGGCGACGTCCTGATCGCCGGCATGTCGCACCCGTGCACGGCGTTCGACAAGTGGCGGGCGATCCCGGTGGTCGACGACGACTACCGGGTCACGTCGGTGGTGACGACGTACTTCTAGTGCTGCTACCGACCGGCGCTACCCGGCCGGCGAGGCGACGAAGATCGGGATGCGCCTGGCAGTGCGGGCCCGGTAGTCGGCGTAGGGCGGGAACACCGCGACCGCACGACTCCACCACTCGTCATACACATCTCCCTCGACGAGTCGGACCGTCGCGAGGAACGGCTCGGGGCCGTCCTGCACCGTCACCTCACGGGGGTTGGCGACGAGGTTGTGGTACCAGCCGGGGTTGTCGGGGGCGCCGCCCTTCGAAGCCACGAGCGCGTACGCGCCGCCGTGCTCGACGCGCATGAGCGCGATCTTGCGCACCGAGCCGGACTTCGCGCCGCGCATCGACACGATGACCACCGGAATCCCCGTGTCGCGCAGGGTGCCACCTTCGCGGCCACCGGTCCGCTCGTAGGTCTCGACCTGTTCGCGCACCCAGTCGCTGGTGCTGGGGGCGTACTCGCCGGAGAGTTGGGGCATGGCCGCGACGCTAGCGACGAGCCGCCGGGTCCAACCGCTCCGACGCGCATCCGGAGCGCCAGGGGTACCGTGTCGACGTGGCGACCCGCGCCAACCCCGTCGACCGCAGGCTTGCAACGTTCCGCGGTGCGCAGCGCGACAGCTTGGAGGCACTCCGCTCGATCCTCCACGAGCTCGCCCCGGGGGCCGAGGAGGAGATCGCCTACGGCATGCCGACCCTGCGCGTCCGAGGCAGGAACATCGTGCACTTCGACGGGTTCGCCCGGCACAACGCCGTCTTCCCGTCGAGCGGCAGCGTCGTCGCGCGCATCGGTCCGGTGCCGGAGTGGTGCCGCACGTCGAAGAGCGGGATCATGTTTCCCGTCGATCGCGTACCCCCTCG
>JAGWXX010000043.1 GCA_018969685.1 Acidobacteriota bacterium
GTCGAACTCGAGCCACTCGCCGCGGTACGGATGGATCGTGCCCTTGACCATCTGGTGCTTGGACAGGTTGCGCAGGCGGAACCGCTCGCCCGGCTCGAAGATGACGCCCGGTGAACGGACCAGCTGCGACACCACGACGC
Source organism: Acidobacteriota bacterium (assembly GCA_018969685.1). Lineage (GTDB taxonomy): Bacteria > Actinomycetota > Acidimicrobiia > Acidimicrobiales > Ilumatobacteraceae > UBA3006. Next base: position 141 of record JAGWXX010000043.1, read on the forward strand.
GCTCGGTGCCGTTGATGATGAACGTCCCCTTCTCGGTCATCTTCGGGAAGTCGCCCATGAAGACGACCTGCTCCTTGATCTCACCCGTCTGGCGGTTGAGGAAGCGCGCCTTGACGAACACGGGCGACGCGTAGGTCATGTCGCGCTCGCGGCACTCGGCGACGGTGAACTTCGGCTTCGGCGAGAGGTCCTCGTCGGTCGGGTCGAACTCGAGCTCGAGCAGCAGGTCGTCGCTGAAGCCCTTGATCGGCGAGATGTCCTCGAAGGCTTCCCTCAATCCGTCGCGCAGGAACCATTCGAAACTGTCGCGCTGGACCGCGATCAGGTCCGGGAGCTCGAGAGTCTCGGGAAGGGACGCGAACGAATACCGCTCGCGTGCATGCGCACGGGGTGCCACGTAACTACTCCTGATCGGGACGCGATGGATGGGGCATGGAGCGACCCGCAAGTTCGTCGAAACTCAGGGGGCGCAGCACGGCGACCGACTAGCCTACCCGCCTTTTTCGGCGATCGGCCCGGCCGGCCAAGGGGGAGGGGCGTCGCCCCTCCCCCGGACCGGATTACTGGAGTTCGACGGTGGCGCCGGCCTCTTCGAGCTTGGCCTTCGCCTTGGCGGCGTCGTCCTTGCTCGCCTTCTCGAGGACGGGCTTCGGGGCGCCGTCGACGAGGTCCTTGGCCTCCTTGAGGCCGAGGCTGGTCAGCTCGCGCACGACCTTGATGACCTGGATCTTCTGGGCGCCGCCGTCCTTGAGGACGACCGTGAACTCGTCCTTCTCGGCCTCGGCAGCGGCTGCGCCGCCACCGGCGGCGGGGGCTGCAGCGACGGCCACGGGGGCCGCGGCGGTGACGCCGAAGCGCTCCTCGAACGCGTCGAGCAGGTCCTTCAGTTCGATGACGCTGAGCTCGGCGATGCCGTCGAGGATCTGGTCCTTGGTGAGTGCCATGGTTGGTTCTCCTGTGTGTGGTGGTGGATCTGTGGGACTGGATGGGTGGGTTCCGAAACCCGTGCCGCCGCCCTAGGCGCCCTTGCTGTCGACCAGGGCCTTGAGGCCGTAGGCCGCACGGCGCATCGGCGCCTGGAGCAGGTTGGCGGTCTTGCTGAGCGGCGCCTTGAGGGCGCCCGCGAACATGGAGAGCAGCACCTCGCGCGACGGCAGGTCGGCGAGTGCCTTGACGGCCGCCGCATCCACCGGCTTGCCGTCGATGACGCCGCCCTTCAGGACGAGCAGCGGGTTCTCCTTGGAGAAGTCGCGGAGGGTCTTCGCCACGACCGACGGATCGCCGGAGACGAAGGTGATGGCCGACGGCCCGACGAGCATGTCGGCGAGCCCCTCGAAGCCGGCCTGCTTCGCGCCGAGGCGGGCGAGCGTGTTCTTGTAGACGTGGTGCTCGGCCGAGTGGGTGCGCAGGGCCTTGCGGAGCTTGGCCAGGGCGGTGACGGTCATGCCGCGGTACTCGGTGACCAGCGCCGCGTCGGCGGCAGCCAGCTTGGACGAAACCTCGGCGACGACGGCGGCCTTCTCGGCGCTCACGGATGTCGGCATGTCGGTCCTTCGATCGTGGTGGAGCCGGCACCCATCTGCGCTGCTCGACACCGGACAGGACCCGCCCCTCTCGGGCCGGAACCTCCCTCACCTCGTCTGGCCGCGTCGCCGCGATTATCCGGGGAACCGAGACCGGCACCCCGAGACCAGAGGTCTGTGGCAAGCAACCGACGATGAGCCGGTTGGTATGACGCGCGGGACTCTATCGGCGGCGGGCGGCTCCTCCAACCGGCGACCGATCCCGGCCGAATCAGCGACGGGCAATACCGGGCCAGTCAGCGTTCACCCGCCACGGCGGCGGATGAGCAGGATTCCGTCGCTGAACGGCACGAAGGAGAGGTCGAGGTCGTCGCGGGACCGGGCGTACTCCACGCTCGCTCGGACGCCCCGGCCCTTGTCGGTGGTCGGTTTTTCGTTGACCGCGTCGCCCAAGAAGAAGGCATTGTCCATCACGATGAGCCCACGGGGGGCGAGGAGATCAATGCAGATGGGGAGAAACTCGCCGTAGCGCTCCTTGCCGCCGTCGAGCAGGACGAAGTCAAATCCGGAGGCGACTGATCCGTCGGCGACCAGCGATGGCAGGTCCCCCGTCAGGATAGAAATGCGGTCGGCGAGGCCGTTGCGCTCGACGTTCCGGCGTGCAATGTCGGCAAACACGGGGAATTTCTCCACCGAGACGACCAGCCCGTCGGCAGGCACTGCAGCCGCGAGCTGCATCGCTCCAAGGCCTACGAAGGTGCCGATCTCGAGTATCCGCCTCGCCCCTACAGTGCGGGCGAGAAACGTAAAGAACGCCATCTGGATCGGGCTACTGGCCATTTGTTCAATGGTCCAGTCGGTGGGCTCCTCCAGGTCGAACCGCTTGCGCGGGTCGTCGAGGCGACCAAACGAGAACATGAACCCGCTGAGTGCCGATTCATACTCGGCCGGATCGGACCCCGACCAGAGGTAGCTGAGCGCGCGCTGAGTCGGGAAACTCCGTTCAACCCAGGTGTGATCGGATGTGTACTCGAAGTTTCCGTGCAGCTTCACTGGCGCGAACCTACCCAGCACGCCTCCTACCCGGCAAACCCGATTCGCCTCGCCGTCCCAGACGGTCACAACCACGAATGGCCGCCCAGTTGCCGCACCAGATTTGCGCCAATAGCGAGGGAGGCGGTGGCCGCCGGCGACGGGGCGTTGCAGACGTGGACCACCGCGCCGCGACCCCGGAGTGCGAAGTCGTCGAGCAGCCGGCCGTCGCGTCCGCACGCCTGCGCGCGGATCCCCGCCGGGGCCGGCACGAGGTGGCGGGACTCCACGTCCGGAACCAGCCGCTGCAGCGCGCGGGTGAATGCGCGCCGACTCGCACTGCGGACCAGCTCGCCGAGGCCGGGGCGCCAGTGCCGCCCGGCGATGCGCCACAGCCCCGGCCACGACAGGGACGATGCGACGTCGCGCGGGTGGACCGACCACTTGCCGTAGCCCTCGCGGGCGAGCGCCAGGACCGCGTTGGGGCCGCACTCGACGCCGCCCCCCACCATGCGCGTGAAGTGGACGCCGAGGAAGGGGAACGACGGGTCGGGCACGGGGTAGATGAGGCCCCGCACGAGGCGCTCCGCGCCGGGCACCAGCTCGAAGTACTCGCCCCTGAACGGCAGGATGCGCAGGTCGAGGTCGTCCATCGTCATGCGCGCGACGCGGTCCGACTGCAGGCCCGCACAGGCGACCACCCGGCGGGCCGCGATCGCGCCGTCGGTGGTGAGCACCACCGCTCCGTCACGGGCCTCGTCGATGCCGCGGACCTCGACGCCCATCCGGACCTCGCCCCCCGCCCCCACGATCCGCTCCGCAAGCCGGCGGCTGACCGCCACGTAGTCGACGATGCCGGTCTGCGGCACGTGGAGCGCTGCGAGACCCGAGCAGTGCGGCTCGTGGTCGCGGATGCCCGCGGGACCGAGTTCGGCCACGCCGTCCAGGCCGTTGGCTGCGGCACGCTCGCGCAGCGCTGCGAGCCGCGGCAGCTCGTCCGGCGACGTCGCCACGACGACCTTGCCCGTCACGCGGTGCGGGATCCCATCGGACCGGCAGAAGTCGAGCAGACGTGCGTAGCCCTCCCGGCACAGCCGCGCCTTCAGGGAGCCGGGTGCGTAGTAGAGGCCGGAGTGGATGACGCCGCTGTTGCGCCCCGTCTGGTGACGGGCGAGGTCGTGCTCCTTGTCGAGCACGACGACCGACGAGCCGGGCCGAGACTCGAGCAGCGACCACGCCACCGCGAGGCCGACGATGCCGCCGCCGACGACGACCGCGTCGGCGGCCGGCCGGTTCGCCACGGGATCAGTAGGGGCTGAGGTCGACCTTGACCCCGGGGCCCATCGTGGAGGACACCGTGATCTTCTTCAGGTAGCGGCCCTTTGCCGACGCCGGCTTGGCGCGCACCAGCTCGTCGATCAGCGCGGCGAAGTTCGCCTCGAGCTGCTCGAGGCCGAAGCTGACCTTGCCGATCGGCACCTGGACGTTGCCGTACCGGTCGGTGCGGTACTCGACCTTGCCGCCCTTGAACTCGGTGACGGCGCGCCCCACGTCGGTGGTGACGGTGCCCGTCTTCGGGTTGGGCATGAGGCCGCGCGGACCGAGCGCACGGCCGAGCTTGCCGACCATCGGCATGAGGTCGGGCGTCGCGATCGCGATGTCGAAGTCCATCTTGCCCTTCTCGATCTCCGCGGCGAGGTCGTCGGTGCCGACGATGTCCGCACCTGCCTCGCGGGCCGCCTGCGCCGCCTCGCCCGCGGCGAACACCGCGACGCGCACGTTCTTGCCGGTGCCCGACGGCAGCGCGACCGTGCCGCGCACCGCCTGGTCGGCCTTGCGGGGGTCGAGCCCCAGTCGCACGGCGACCTCGACGGTCTCGTCGAACTTGGCGGAGGCCATCGCCTTCACCTTGGCCAGCGCGTCCGACGACGGATGGATGGCCTCGATGTCGTACGACTCGACGGCCTTGCGGTACTTCTTCCCCTGTGGCATGACGCCTCCCTCGTGTGGTCTGGTGCCCGGGCGAGGTCGTCCCGGTGCGCCCCGCAACCTATCGGGCGGCGCCGCCACCCGACACTCGGGCGACGCGGCGGTCCACCGACCCTTACTTGACCGTGAGCCCCATCGAGCGCGCCGTGCCCCTGACCTGCTGCTTGGCGGCCTCGAGGTCGTTGGCGTTGAGGTCGGGCATCTTGATCTTCGCCACTTCCTCGATGTCGGCCTCGGTCACCGATCCGGCGACCTCCTTGCCCGGGTTCTTCGCAGCCTTCTCGAGGCCGGCCTTCTGGCGCAGGAGCACCGGGGTCGGCGGCGTCTTGAGGACGAACGTGAAGGTGCGGTCCTCGCAGATCGAGATCTCGACCGGCACGATCGTGCCCGCCTGCGACTCCGTCGCGGCGTTGTACTGCTTGACGAACTCCATGATCTGGATGCCGTGCGGTCCGAGCGCGGTACCGACCGGCGGAGCCGGCGTGGCCTTGCCGGCCGGGATCTGGATCTTGACGACGGCGACGACGTCCTTCTTTGCCATTGCGGTGTGCCCCTTCCTAGAGCTTTGCGACCTGACTGAAGTCCATCTCGACCAGCGTCTCGCGGCCGAAGATGTTCACCAGCACCTTGAGCTTCATCTGGTCGGGGTTGATCTCCGCGACCTGGCCCGAGAAGTCGGCGAACGGACCCTCCTTGACGCGGACGCCCTCGCCGACCTCGTACTCGAGCTTCGGGGCGCGCGCCCGGCGCGGCGCCTCCTCGCCGTCGCCCTTCGCCGAGAGGAACGTCTCGACGTCGCGGCGCGACAGGGGCGTGGGCTTCTGGCCCTTCTGGCTCTGCCCGATGAAGCCCGTCACGCCCGGGGTGTTGCGGATGCAGAACCACGTCTCGTCGTCCATCTCGCAGCGGACGAGGATGTACCCGGGGAACACCTTCTTCTGGACGGTCTGCTTGCGGCCGGCCTTGAACTCGACCACGTCCTCCATGGGGATGACGATCTCGAAGATGCGGTCCTCCATGTGCATGGACTGGATCCGCGCCTCCATGTTGAGCTTGACCTTCTTCTCGTACCCCGACTGGGAGTGCACGACGTACCACTGCCCGGGGCGAAGCCACGGACGGTCGATCTCCTCCTCGAACTCCTCGGTGAGGTCGAACTCGGCGTCGGGTGCCTCGGGCACGGTCGTCAGGTCGTCGGTCATGGATCGGTCCTCGCTCAGTCCTTGTACAGCCAGCCGGAGAAGATGCCGAATACAGCGTCGAACCCACCCACGAAGGCGGTGACCACGACCACCGTGGCGAGCACGATGAGGGCGTAGCGGCGCACCTCGGCCGCGGTAGGCCATGCGACCCGGCGCATCTCCTCGCGCACCTCGCGCAGGTAGCGCACGGGGCCCACCCGTTCGCGGCGGGCCTGGGGCACGACCGGCTGGCGCACGGCGGCGCCCTGCTCGTTGACGGCGCCCATGCGCTGCATCATGCGCTTCTGCTGGCGGTTCATTTCCATCGACATGGGGACTCCGAATGCTACCGGCTCCTGTCCGAGCCGGTTCCTGCAGGGCAGGAGGGACTTGAACCCCCGACCGTCGGTTTTGGAGACCGATGCTCTACCAACTGAGCTACTGCCCTCTGCGCCCTGCGGCGCCACCTCAGGCTACCGGTCGGCGGTGCCGACGACCCCAGGCGGTCCGTCCAGCCACCAGGTGGCACCCGCCGCATCGCCTCCCCACCAACATGAATCCCCACGGCCAACCGGCCCCGTCGGGCGGGTGGCGCGGCGGGGCAGATGGTTCTGCCGCGCGGGCGGGCGGCGCCCCTATGACGTCAGGCGGATCCCTCGGTGCACAGCCACTGCATCACCATGTGCCCGACGATCAGCTGGAGATCCTCGGCGACCTGCATGTCATCGACCTCGAAATGGATCGGGTACTTGGCGAGAGCCTTGCACTTGCCGCCGCCGTACCCCAGCACGGCGAACGTCTCCATGCCGAGCGAGTTGCCCATCTCAAGGGCCGCCACCACGTTCGGCGAATTGCCACTGCCGGAGAAGACGACGAGCACGTCGCCCGCGTTCGCCTTGACGCGGAGCTGCTCCGAGAAGATCTTGTCATACCCGATGTCGTTGGCGAGGCAGGTGAGCACCGCCGCGTTCGCCGGGAGCGCCTCAATGCGCAGGCCGATGCCGCGGGTGACGCCCGCTCCGTAGGTGAAGTCGTTTGCGAGGTGGATCGCGTTGCCCGCGCTGCCCCCGTTGCCGCAGAGGTAGATGGTCCTGCCTGTGTCCCACGCCCGCTTGAAGGCGTGCGCGAGCTCGGGGATGCGCTCAATGGTCGGGCTGCGGAGGCACGAACCCAGCAGGTCGGCGTACGTGGCGATGCGGTCGGTCTTCATGCGGAGGCTCCTTGCGGCGCCGTCGCCGCGGACTCCAAGACTACGGTGCCGACCTCGCTCCGTCGCTGACGGAACGAACCCCAGGTGGTGGCGGTCGCCGGACGACGTCGGGATCAGGCCTGATCCCGAGGTGCGCCCACCGATCAGTTGGGGCCGCCTCCTGCCGTGGGCGCGATGACGGGAACGGATCGGGCGCGGCACACTGCCGCGGCGACGCCACGTGTCCGGCAGGTTCGTGTCCCGTGTCCACAAAGCCTGGCCGGGCAGGCAGCGCTCATCGAACGATCTGGCTCCTGCGCCAACGCACGACTAGCTCGACTCACGCACGTCGCCAGAGTCGGTCAACGTCTGGAGCAGGGCGACCGTTGGCACGCCGAGGTCAACAATCCTGCCGTCGGCCACCCGCCACAGACGGTCACAGTCTACGAGCGTCGACGGTCGGTGGGCGACCGCGACGACCGTCTTGTCGCGGCTGGCCGACCGGATCGCCTCCAGCACGCCGAGTTCGGTGGTCGAGTCGAGGGCGCTCGTCGCCTCGTCGAACACGAGCACCGCGGGGTCGCCAAGCAGCGCACGGGCAATGCCGATGCGTTGGCGCTGTCCACCCGAGAGCCGCACGCCCCGCTCGCCCACCACCGTGTCGAGCCCGTCAGGGAGTCCGCGCACGAAGTCGGCGAGCTGGGCGGCGGCGAGCGCCTCCCACACCCCCGCCGTCGTCGCCGCGTCAAGCTCAGACCCAAAGGCCACGTTGCGGCCGATGGTGTCGTCGAGTAGGTAGATCTCCTGTGGTACGTAGCCGATCTGGCGCTGCCACGAGCCGACCCCCGACGTCACGTCAATGCCGTCGACCAGGATGCGACCCTCCGTCGGCACGACCACACCGAGCAGCAGGTCAACCAGCGTGCTCTTCCCGGCTCCGCTCGCCCCGACAACGCCGATCTTTTCCCCTCGCGAAATGCGGGTGTCCACGCCGGTCAGCACCGGTTCGCCGCGGTCCTCGTACCGGAACCCGAGGCGCTCGAGGCGGATTTCGGATGAGAGGCGCGGAATGGCGCCGTCGCCACCCTCGGCGACGACCGGCATCAGGAAGTCGTCGTGGAACGTCTGGATCACCGCACGGCTGTAGGTGAGCGACTGCACGCTGATCATCATCCGCATGATCGACGGCTGGACCCGGAAGGCCGCTACTCCAAACAGTCCGAGGATCGGCAGTGCGTCGTTCGGGTCGCGTCCCTGCGCGACCACGACGAGGATCAGGATCGCGAGCCCCGCGACGGTGACGACCTCCATCCACGCTCTCGGCACCTGCTGGAGGAACCCGTAGGTGCGGTTGGCCATGTGCATGCCCTCGACGTGGCGGTCGTGCTCCTCGAGGAACCGGGCGCGGCGGCCGGAGACGATGATCTCCTTCACTGCGCTGAGCCCCTGTTGCTGGCGGCGCAGCATCTGTGCGTTGTGCTGGTTTCGTTCGGCACCGAGTCGGCCGATGCGCCTGCGGGTGGTGCGCTGCAGCACCCATGCGAGGACGACGAACACCGCTGCGACGAGGGCCGTGCCCGTGGGCTCGACGACCATCAGCACCGCGAGGATGCCGACCGCGACGAGACCGTCGGTCGCGAGCGACATAATCGCGCCGATGCCGTCGTTGACGACGAGGTACGCGTTCTGCACGTTGCGGATGAGCACGGCCGAGTTGGACTGCTTATGGAATTCGTACGGCTGGCGCATGTAGCGCTCGAATAGGTCGGTGGTGAGCCGTATGGACATGCGGGCGATTGCCGTCCGTTGATACCATGCGATCAGCAGGCCGACGGCGTTCTTGACGAGGAACACCGCGACCAGCACGCCGAGGCCGGTGAGCACGATGGCGAGGTCAGACATCGACCCGAACGGGCCCCACGCACCGCGGAGGTCTGAGACCATGTCGTCGCTGGTGAGGAGCGCGAGGGTGGGGATGAACAGCCCGAGACCCAGCATCTCGAGGCCCACGCTGACGAGCACGAGCACCCCGAGGAGTACGACCCGGAGCCTCTCGCCGCGCGTCAGGACGCGCCTTACGATCCTCGCGACGAGTCTCACTGGGCTCACGTCGTCCCCCGCCTGTTCCTCGCGCCCGGGCCGCGCCAGGGGCGCGGACCCCGGTACGCACCGTGTGGTCGTGGTAGCGGCGACCGGATTCGAACCGGTGACCTTCCGATTATGAGCCGGATGCTCTCACCAACTGAGCTACGCCGCCGTGATTGCTGCGAGCCCTCTGTGGGAATCGAACCCACCACCTCTTCCTTACCATGGAAGTGCTCTACCGAATGAGCTAAGAGGGCGTAACCGACGGGCAGTCTAGGGGCGGCGGTCGCGTCCGCCGCCCCGCGGACCATGGTGGGCCGGGAAGGATTCGAACCTTCGTAGGCAGAAGCCGGCAGATTTACAGTCTGCTCCCTTTGGCCGCTTGGGTACCGACCCCACGTCGCCACAGCCTACCGATCCATTATCTTCTCCCGCATGCCGAGTTTCGACGTCGTCTCCGAGATCGACCGCCAGGAGCTGCGCAACGCCGTCGACCAGGCGCAGCGCGAGCTCGCCACCCGCTTCGATTTCAAGAACACCAATTCCGAGATCGACCAGAAGGACCTCGTGCTCACCCTCTCCACCGTCAGCGAGGACCGGCTGCGCGCGCTGCGCACCCTGCTGGAGGAGAAGTTCGTGAAGCGCAAGCTCTCGCTGAAGGGCCTCGACTGGGGGAAGATCGAGCAGGCGTCCGGCGACACGGTCCGGCAGGTCGTCACCGTGAAGGTGGGCATCGACTCGGACAAGGCGCGCGAGATCAACCGCCTGATCAAGGAAAAGGGTCCGAAGGGCGTGTCAAGCCAGTCGCAGGCCCAGCAGATCCGCGTGACCGGCAAGAAGCGCGACGACCTCCAGGCCGTGATCGCGCTGCTGCGGGAGGCCGACCTCGGCATCCCGCTGCAGTTCGAGAACTTCCGCGACTGACGCGTCAGTCCTCGGGCGCCGCCGCCTCGGCCCTGCGCTTCAGTTCATCCACCACCGACGCATCGGCCAGCGTGGTCGTGTCGCCGAGGTTGCGCCCCTCCGCCACGTCGCGCAGCAGCCGCCGCATGATTTTGCCGCTGCGCGTCTTGGGCAGGTCGGGGGTGAAGTAGATCGTCTTGGGCTTGGCGATGGCGCCGATCTCCGTGGCCACGTGGTCGCGCAGCGACTTCTCGTCGGCACTTGCGCCACCCCGGAGCGTGACGTAGGCGATGATCGCCTGGCCCGTCGTCGGGTCGTTGGCCCCCACCACCGCGGCCTCCGCGACGCTGGGGTGCGACACGAGCGCCGACTCGACCTCCGTGGTGCTGATGCGGTGCCCCGACACGTTCATGACGTCGTCGACGCGGCCGAGCAGCCAGAGGTACCCGTCGTCGTCGAGCTTGGCACCGTCGCCCGCGAAGTAGCGGCCCGGGAACCTGCTCCAGTAGGTCTCGCGGAAGCGTGCGGGGTCGCCCCACACGCCGCGCAACATGCCCGGCCAGGGCTTCGTCAGCGTGAGGTAGCCGCCGCCGCGCGACACCGGAGAGCCCTGCTCGTCCACGAGTTCGGCACCGACGCCCGGCAACGGGTGCGTCGCCGAACCGGGCTTCGTCGCCGTCACGCCCGGCAGCGGGGAGATCATGATCCCGCCGGTCTCCGTCTGCCACCACGTGTCGACGATGGGGCAGCGGCCGCCGCCGATGTGCTCGTGGTACCACATCCACGCCTCGGGGTTAATGGGCTCGCCCACCGACCCGATGAGCCGCAGCGACGAGAGGTCGTGCTTCGCAGGCTCGGCGGTCCCCCACTTCATGAAGGTCCTGATGGCCGTGGGCGCCGTGTAGAAGACCGTCACCTTGTACTTCTCGATGATCGACCAGAAGCGGTCGTTCGCCGGGAAGTTCGGCACGCCCTCGTACATCACCTGCGTCGCGCCGTTGGCGAGCGGGCCGTAGACGATGTAGCTGTGGCCGGTGATCCAGCCGACGTCGGCGGTGCACCAGTACACGTCGGTGCCGGGCTTGTGGTCGAACACGTACTTGAACGTGTAGGCGACCTGCGCGAGGTAGCCGCCGCTCGTGTGCATGATGCCCTTCGGCTTGCCGGTGGTGCCCGACGTATACAGCAGGAAGAGCAGCTGCTCGGCGTCCATCGGCTCGGCCGGGCACTCCGCATCCGCTGCCGCCATGAGGTCGTGCCACCAGTGGTCGCGGCCCGCAACCATGTCTACCGGGTTGCCGCCGCGCCGCAGCACCACGACGTGCTCGATGCTGGGCGTCGACGCGAGTGCGGCGTCAGCCTGGGCCTTCAGGGGGAAGACCTCGCCGCGCCGCCACCCGCCGTCGGCGGTGACGAGCACCTTCGCCGACGCGTCGTTGATGCGGTCGGCGAGCGCCTGCGCGGAGAAGCCGCCGAACACAACGCTGTGGGCTGCACCGATGCGGGCGCACGCGAGCATCGCGACCGCCGCCTCCGGCACCATCGGCATGTAGATGTTGACCCGGTCGCCGCGGCCGACGCCCAGCGACTTCAGCACGTTTGCGAACCGCTGCACATCGTCGAGGAGCTCGCGGTACGTGACCGTGCGGACGTCGCCGGGCTCGCCCTCCCAGTGGATGGCGACCCTGTCGCCGAGTCCCGCGAGCACATGGCGGTCCAGGCAGTTGTACGACACGTTCAGCGTGCCACCGACGAACCACTTGCTGTCGGGGAGGTTCCACTCGCACGTGGTGTCCCACGGCTGGAACCAGTGCAGGAGCTCGCGCGACTGGCGGGCCCAGAACTCCTCGTGGCCGCGCGCGGCCTCGTCCCAGAGCGAACGGTCGTGCGCGTTCGCCGCTGCGGCAAACGCGGGCGGCGGCGGGAACAGGCGCGACTCGCTGCTGAGCGCCTCGATGGCCTGCGTGGGGTCGGGGGTGGGCATGGGATTCCTCCCGTGTCGGGTTGCCCTTGAGATTACGAGTCGGCGCCGACCTGCCCAAACGGCCGGGTCACCGGACGATCGTCACGACGCTGAACCCGCCCAGTCCGTCCGGGTCCATCAGAGCCTCCGCCTCGGTGACGCGGCTGCGCATTGCCATGGCCCGCAGGTCCGGAGCCGCGGCCGCGGCGCCCCACTCCCGCCGCCCCTCGTCGACCAGCTCGTCGATGCCGAGGTCGCGCAGCCACTCGGCCTGCGACTGCACCGTCGCCCCGGGGTGGCCGGCAAGCAGCTGGTCGAGGCACACCTCGCACGTCACGTCCTGCGAGCCGGGCTCGGCGAGGTAGTGGCCGCCCCGCTCGTGGCGCCGGTACGTGCGCAGCCACTCGCGCCACGGACGGGTGGCCAGCGAGGCGGTGTCGGGGCTGCAGTAGTCGACGAGCACCACCGCTCCTGGCTGGACGGCGCGACGCGCGCGCGCGACGAACGCTGCAGCCCGTTCCTGTACCGGCACCCGTGCACCGAGGGCGACGTCCTCCGGCAACGGAAACGGCGACACCCCGGGGCGCAATACCTCGACGAACCGGCCCGCCTCGTGCGCCACCCACGCCTCGCGCCATCCGTCGTCGTGCACGAAGAGCCGGAACGGGAGGTTGTCGAGGAGTTCGTTGGCGAAGACGACCCCCGGTGCGGGATCCTCCGGAAGCTCGGCCGCCGATTCGACGGCCGACGGGTGCTGTCCGCGCAGCACCGGCGACCGCTCGACCGCAACGTATTGGAGCGCGCCGCTGCACCGCGGGCGCGCAGCGAGCACCGAGCGCACGAGCGTGCCACGACCCGCGCCGACCTCCACCATGCGGAACCGAGGGGGCTCGCCGAGCCGGTCCCACCACTCGTCAAGCATTCGCGCGACGAGTGCGCCGAACAGCGGGCCCGTCTCGGGCGAGGTCAGGAAGTCGCCGCGACGACCCGCCCCGCCACCCGTCGTGTAGAAGCCGGAGGGGCCGTACAGCGCGACGTCGAGGAACTCGTCGAAGCGCAGGGCACCGCCCGCCGAGGCGACGGCCCGTGCGGCGTCGTCAGCCGCCTGTGCCACCGACGGCCGCGGCGAACCTCGCGACGTCCGCGAGGTTCAACCCGATCGACGGCAACACGCCGAGCACCACCGTCGCGACGCCGGTGATGGCCAGCGCGAGCGACAGCGACCCCGGGGTGTCGGCGCGCGCGGGCACGCCCTCGGGAACCGGCTTCATCCAGATCTCCCGCAGGACCGTGCCGTAGTAGCCGAAGGCGACGACCGAGTTCACCGCACCGACGATGGCGAGGGCATAGCTCCAGCCGGTGCCTGCGTCGATGAGCACCTGGAACGCCGCGAACTTGGCGATCCAGCCGCCGAGCGGCGGGATGCCGGCGAGCGACGCGAGGAACACCGTGGCGAGGGTGCCGAGCACCGGCGCGTACGAGAACAGCCCGCCCCACGAGGAGATCCGGCCGCTGCGGGTCGTGCGCGAGACCGCGATGACCACCGCGAACATGCCGAGGTTCGTCGCCGCATAGAGCAACAGGTACAGCACGACGGCGCGCAGTGCCCCGTCGCCCATGGTGCCGGCGACCGCGAGCGGCATGAGCACGAATCCGCCCTGGCTGATCGACGAGTAGGCCAGCATGCGGACGATGTTGTCCTGGCGCAGCGCCAGCACGTTGCCGACCGTCATGGTCAGTGCCGCGAGGACCCAGATGAGCGGCTGCCAGACGTCGCTGCCGGCCGGGAACGCCACCAGCAGCACCGTGACGAGAGCCACGAATCCTCCGCTCTTCGAGGCGACCGAGAGGAACGCGGTCACCGGGGTCGGCGCGCCCTCGTACGTGTCGGGTGCCCAGGCGTGGAACGGCACCGCCGACACCTTGAAGGCGAAGCCGACCACCACGAAGACCGTGCCGAGCACGTTGAGCGCCGCGAGGTCCCCGTCGAACGAGATCCGGCTGCCGATCTCCGACAGGAGCGTGGTGTTCGTCGTGCCGTAGAGCAGCGACATGCCGTAGAGCATCACTGCGGACGCGAACACGCCCAGCAGGAAGTACTTCACGCCCGCCTCGTTGCTGCGGCTGTCGCGCTTCCGCCACGCCGCGAGCATGTAGGCGGGGATCGACAGGAACTCGAGCGCCACGAACACCGACACGAGGTCGCGCGACGACGACATCATCACCATGCCGAGGATGCTCGTGAGCAGGAGGAACCAGTACTCGCCCTTCCACGTCTCGCCCTCCTCGACGTGGCGGCTGGAGAGCAGCACCACCACGTAGCCGGCGACGAGGAACAGGCCCTTCATCACCAGGGAGAACTGGTCGACCACGTACCGGCCGTCGAACATCGAACGGAACTCATCCGGCCCGAGGTCCAGCGACACGGTCAGCACCGGCAGCACGGCCCCCAGCAGGGTGAGGCCGGCGAGCGACGAGATGATCCACTTCCGCGACTCGTCGAGGAAGAGATCGGCCAGCAGCACGATGCAGATGCCGCCCGCGAGCACGAGCTCGGGCGCGAGCGCGTGGTAGTCGATGACCGGGGCGGTCCACCCTGCTGCGAGCGCGGCGATCACCGTGTCACCCGCCGAACGCCTTCAGGATCCCCTGCACCGCGGGATCGAAGACCGAGAAGAGCAGGTTCGGCACGACGCCGAACAGCAGGATCGCCACCAGCAGCGGCGTCCACGCCAGCCACTCGAAGCGGTTCACGTCGCCGATTCCGTGGCCGTCGCCGGAGGCGTGTCCGGAACCGTGTCCGTGACCGTCACCGTGGCCCGAACCGCTGCCGGCGAACTCCGGCTTCGGCTGGCCGAAGGCCACGCGCTGGAAGAGCCACAAGAGGTAGGCCGCGGCGAGCACGGTGCCGAGCGCCGCAATCACCATGTAGACGCGGTAGGTCGTCACGTTGAGCCCCTCGGCCGGACTGTACGCGGAGAGGATCGCCGGGAACTCGCCCCAGAAGCCCGCGAGGCCCGGCAGACCGAGCGACGCCATGCTCGTGAATCCGAGGATCCAGCCGAGGCGCGGCGCCTGCACGAGCAGGCCGCCGAGCCGCTTGATCTCGAGCGTGTGGTAGCGCTCCTTCACGCTTCCCGCCACGAAGAAGAGCATGCCGGTGATGAGGCCGTGCGCGACCATGCCGAACATCGCCGCGCTGACGCCGAAGTCGGTGAGGGTGGAGATGCCCAGCATCACGAATCCCATGTGCGCGACCGACGAGAAGGCGATGAGCCGCTTCATGTCGGTCTGCGCGAGGCAACCCAGCGCGCCGTAGATGATGCCCACGACGGCGAGGCCGCCGATCCACGGCGCCCAGGCGACCGCCGCGTCCGGCAGCGTCGGGATCGCGATCCGCACGAAGCCGTACGTGCCGAGCTTCAGCAGGATCGCGGCGAGGATCACCGAACCCTGCGTCGGCGCCTGCGTGTGCGCGTCGGGCAGCCACGTGTGGAACGGGAACATCGGCACCTTCACGGCGAAGCCGACGAACATTCCGGCGAAGATCCAGATCTGCAGGGTCCGGCCGAGCGTGCCGCCCTGCTCGACGAGGAACGGGATCGCGAAGCTCTCGCCCCCGGTCTTGAAGAACAGCGCGAGGAACGCGACGAGCATCAGTGCCGACCCGAACATCGTGTAGAGGAAGAACTTCAGCGACGCGTACTGGCGCTGCTCGCCGCCCCACACGCCGATGAGGAAGTACATCGGCAGCAGGACCACCTCGAAGAAGACGAAGAAGAGGATCAGGTCCTGCGCGATGAACGTCCCCGCCATGCCGGTCTGCAGCACGAGCATCAGCGCGAAGAACGCGCGCGGGTTGCCCGGCGACGGGACGTGGTCGAGGCTGTAGATGACCACGAGGAACGTGACCACCATCGACAGCAGGTACAGCGGGAGGCTGATCCCGTCGAGGCCGATGAAGTACGAGCTCTTGATGAGCGGGATCCACTCGCGGTCCACCACGAACTGCATGGAGCCGGCGGCGCCGTAGTCGAACCGCAGCGCGGTCAGGATGCCGACGGCGAGGGTCGCGGCGGATGCCAGCAGTGCGACGCCCTTGGCCGCGTCCTCGCGCGCCTTCGGGAGCAGCATGATGACCAGCACGCCGGCCAACGGCAGGAACGTGCCGAGGCTCAGCAGCCAGTTGTCGTCTCGAAGCATGTGCGCGGACTCCTCTCGGGGTTCCTAGGTGTTGACGATGACGAGGACGAGGGCTGCCACCGCGGCGGCCGCGAAGAGCAGCGCGCCGTACTGGCTGACCTTGCCGGATTGGATGGGCTGCACCGCGCCGCCTGCGCCGCGGGTGGCGCGGCCGGAGGCGTTGACGGCGCCGTCGACCACGCGCTGGTCGACGTTGCGGTAGAGCCAGCCGGACACCGCGCGCGAGACCGCGGCGACCGCGTGCAGGAAGCCGTCGATCACGCGCTGGTTGAACCAGTACGCGGCACGTGCGATCGGGCCCGCGATGGCGCGGACGACCACGCGCTCGTACAGGGCGTCGAGGAAGTACTTGTTGACGAGCAGCGCGTGCAGCCAGCGCAGCGGCGCGACGCGCGCCGTGAGGCCGGCGAACGGCCGCATCCTCCGCGCGTACACCGCGACGGAGAGCAACCAGCTGATCGCGATGCCCGCGAAGACGATCGCCAGCGACAGCAGGGCCTTGGACCACTTGAATTCCGCGTGCTCGAGCGACGGCGCGTAGCAGACGCCGCTCTCGGGTGCCTCCGTGCCGCACGGGGTGTCGTGGTGGCCCTCCTCGGACGCCATGGCGCGCGACTCGCCGGGGCCGCCGTGCGCGACGACCTCGACGACGGCGGGACGGGGTTCGACCCAGTCCTTCAGGCGCTCCCACGAGGGCCCGAAGGGCGTCGCGTTGAGGAAGCCCGACCCAATGGCGAGCGTCGCCAGCAGCACCAGCGGGACGGTGATCAGCGGGCCGCTCTCGCGGGGGCCGGCGTGCGAGCCGTGACCGGCATGGTCGTCGTGCCCCGTGTGGCCGTCGTGGCCGTGGTCGTCGTGGCCACCGTGGCCACCGTG
>JAGWXX010000044.1 GCA_018969685.1 Acidobacteriota bacterium
GAGACCGTGACGCCCGGCGCCGAGCGGAGGACCCGCTCGATCCGCCGCGACGCGGTGCTGCTCATCGCGTCCTCGTTCGCCGTCGCCACGTCGAACAGCGTGATCTTCGCCGCGCTCGGCGACCTGCAGGACACCTATGGCTTCGGCGAGGCGGGGCTCGGACTCGTCGCCGGGATGGGCTTCGTCGCCGGACTGCTCGGCAACCTCTTCCTCGCGCCGCTCGCCGACCGTGGCCACGCCAAGCGGCTGATCATGTCGGGCATGGCGCTCGGCGCCGCCGGCTCGGCAATGCTCGCGCTTGGCGACACCCTCCTCGAGTTCGTCGCCGCGCGCACGGTGATCGGCCTCTCCTTCGGCCTGGTGTTTCCCTCGGTCCGCGCGCTGCTGGCCAGCCTCGACCCCTCGCGCCGCGGCCTCCTGCTCGGCCGCCTCGCGGGCATCGAGCTGCTCGGCTTCGTCGTCGGCCCCCTCGTCGGCGGCCTGATGATCGACCCGTTCGGGCTGCCGGCGACCTTCCTCGCGTTCAGCGTCGTCAACCTCGTGGCGCTCGTCGCCGTCGCGCCGCGCCAGTTCCCCCAGCTCCTCAGCACCGGGCAGTCGGCGCGCCCCAGCCTCGAGCTGCTCACCGTGCCCCGCGTCCAGGTGGCCGTGCTCGTGTTCATGGCCATGCAGGCGCCCGTCGGCATCTTCGACGCGATGTGGGACCGCTACCTCACCGACCTCGGCGCCGGGAACTCGATGGTGGGCATCTCGTTCGCCCTGTACACCGCGCCCTTCATCCTCCTGTCATCCCGCGGCGGCCGGCTCGCCGACCGCCGCGAGCCGCAGTCGATCGCGCTGTGGTCGATGCTGCTCGTCATGCCTGCGGTCGCCAGCTATGGCGCGTTCCGCTCGCTGCCGCCGGTCATCGCCGCCAACGTCGCCGAGGGCGTCTTCCAGGCGCTCGCCTACCCGGCGGCCGTGGCCGCAGTCGCCGCCGCCGCGCCGGCCGGACGAGCGGGAGCCGCGCAGGGGCTCGCCGGGGCGGCCGGACTGATGATGTCGGCCGTCATCGCCTTCACCGCGCCCGTCGTCTACGGCTGGTCCGGATCGGCGGACGGCCGGGGCGGCATCGCCGCCTTCGGCGGCCTCGGGCTCGTGATGGCCGCGATCGTCGGCGCCGCCGCGCTGCGGTGGCGGACGGTGCGCAGCCTGCCCGTCAGCTGAGCCGCTCGACCACCATGGCCATGCCCTGGCCGCCGCCGACGCACATCGACTCGAGGCCGTAGCGGCCGCCGGTGTGCTCGAGGCCGTTGAGCAGCGTCGCCATGATGCGCGCGCCGGTCATGCCGAACGGGTGGCCGAGGGCGATCGCCCCGCCGTGCACGTTCAGCTGCCGCTCGACGTCGATGCCGAGGTGCTTCGCCGACGGCAGCACCTGCGCGGCGAAGGCCTCGTTGATCTCGACGAGGTCGATCTGGTCGATGGTCAGGTTGGCCCTGCGCAGCGCCTGGCGGCACGCCTCGATCGGGCCGAGGCCCATGATCTCGGGGTTGAGGCCGCTGACGCCCGACGACACGATGCGCGCCAATGGCGCGATTCCCAGCCGCTTCGCCTTCGTGTCGCTCATCACCATCACCGCGGCCGCGCCGTCGTTCAGCGGGCAGGCGTTGCCCGCCGTGATCTGCCCGTCGGGACGGAACGCCGGCTTCAGCGAGCCGAGGCCCTCCATCGTGGTGCCGTCGCGCGGGCCGTCGTCGACCGACACCGTGCGGCCGTCCGGCAGCGTCAGCGGCGTGATCTCGCGGTCGAAGAAGCCGTTGCGCTGGTTCGCCACCGCGCGGTTCTGGGAGCGCATCGCGAAGGCGTCCATCTCCTCGCGCGACACGCCCTCGATCTCGCGGACGTTCTCGGCCGTCTGGCCCATCGCGATGTAGTAGTCGGGCAGGCCGTCCGGCGCGGTCCACGCGGGCTGGCCGCCGCCGGCGCGCAGCTTGGTGCGCTCACCCGCGGGCTTGAACACCGGGTTCGGCGCCGTGTCGCTGGCCCCCGACATGTAGCGGCTCACGGTCTCGACGCCGGCTGCGATGAAGCAGTCGCCCTCGCCCGCGCGGATGGCGTGCGCCGCCATGCGGATGGTCTGCAGGCTCGACGAGCAGTAGCGGTTCACCGTCACGCCGGGCACGTCGTCGAGCCCCGCGAGGATCGCGACCACGCGGGCGGCGTTGAATCCGCCCTCGCCAGCCGGCTGGCCGATGCCGAGCATCAGGTCCTCGACGTCGTCGGCCTTCACCTGCGGCACCTTGGCCATCAGCGCGCGGACGATCTGCGCGGACATGTCGTCCGGGCGGAGGTCGACGAGCGACCCCTTGTTGGCGCGCCCGATGGGGCTCCTCGTTGCGGCGACGATCACTGCCTCGGCCATTGCACTCTCCCCCTGCCCCGATGGAATCCGTTCGAGCAGCGAACGGTACCATTCGCCCGTGCGGCTCTCCCCCGTCGACCTCGACGCCATCGACCTGTCCGACCTCGAGTTCTGGCGGGGGCCGCGCGAGCACCGCGAGTCGGCGTTCTGGACGCTCCGCCAGCAGGACCCGGTGCGCTTCTTCGCCGAGCCGAAGATCGTCGGCTTCCCCGAGGGCCCCGGCTACTGGGCCCTCACCCGCCACGAGGACATCTGGCACGCCAGCCGAAATCCGGAGCTGTTCTGCAACGGGCGCGGCTTCAACATCACCGACCTGACCGTCGAGATGAACGAGTTCTTCGGCTCGATGCTGGCCATGGACGACCCGAAGCACGTCCGCCTGCGGACCATCGTCTCGAAGGGGTTCACCCCGAAGGAGATCGCCCGCGTCGAGGAGTTCGTGCGCGAGCGCGCGCGGACCATCGTCGACCGTGTCCTCGAGCGCCACTCGGGGAGCGAGTTCGACTTCGTCGAGGAGGTCGCCGCGCCCTTCCCCCTGCAGATCATCTGTTCGATGATGGGCATCCCCGAGTCGGACGAGCGGCAGATCCTGGAGTGGACCAACGTCATCCTCGGTGCCAGCGACCCCGACTTCGGCGGCGGCGAGGGCGGCGCGCTGGAGAAGCTCATCAACGTCGCCGTCGAGATCTACGGCTATGCGCAGGCGCTCGGCGAGGCGCGCCTCGCCAACCCCACCGACGACCTGACGAGCGTCCTCATGCACGCGCTCGTCGACGGCGACCGGCTGAGCCCGCAGGAGTTCGGCAGCTTCTTCATCCTGCTCGTGGTGGCCGGCAACGAGACCACGCGGAACGCGATCAGCCACGGGCTCCTCGCGCTCACCGAGCACCCCGACCAGCGCGACCGCTGGTTCGGCGACTTCGAAGCCGTCACCCGCCCCGCCGTCGAGGAGATCGTGCGGTGGGCGACGCCCGTCATCCACTTCCGGCGCACCGCCACCCGCGACACCGAGATTCGCGGAACGAAGATCGCCGCCGGCGACAAGCTGGTCCTCTGGTACAACTCGGGCAACCGCGACGACGCGGCGTACGAGGATCCCTACCGCTTCGACGTCACGCGCCAGCCGAACCCCGCCCAGATCGGGTTCGGGGCAGGCGGACCGCACTTCTGCCTCGGGGCGAATCTCGCGCGACGCGAGATCGCGGTGATGTTCGACGAGATCAGGCGGCGCCTGCCGAACCTGCGGGCAACCGGCGAGCCGGCCTACCTGCAGAGCAACTTCATCAACGGCATCAAGTCGCTGCCCGCGCGCATCGACGCCTAGCCGGCACGGGCGGACGGTGCCGCACATCCCCGGACGCCCCTCGCGGGGCGCCCGGGGATCACGAGGTCAGGAGCAGCCGCTCGACGAGCCGCAGTCGCCGCACACGTAGCACGCGCCGGCGCGCTGCATGTTGGCCGAGCCGCAGCCCGAGCAGATTGCACCGGTCTGGGCCGGCTGCACCGACGAGGCGTGCGCCTCGTCGAGCTGCATCTGGGCGACGAGCTCGGACACCGACGGGATCGTCTTCGGGTCGCTGATCACGTCGCCACCCTGCGACGTCTCGACCACCGACTCCTCGACGCCCGGCAGCGTCGGCTGCAGGCGCTCCTCACGGGTGTAGATGCCCAGCTCGGCGCGCTCGTCGGCGGTCAGGTACTCCACCGCCAGGCGGCGGAACAGGTAGTCGACGATCGACGACGCCATCCGGATGTCGGAGTCGTCCGTCATGCCGGCCGGCTCGAAGCGCGTGTTGATGAACGCCTCGACGAACGCCCGCAGCGGCACCCCGTACTGGAGGCCGTACGAGATGCTCTTCGCGAAGGCGTCCATGATGCCCGCGAGGGTGGAACCCTGCTTGGACACGGTGAGGAACACCTCGCCCGGACGGCCGTCGTCGTACTCGCCGACGGTCGCGAAGCCCTTGCAGTCCGCGACGCGGAACTCGAAGGTGCGGCCGCGGCGCGAGCGCGGCAGCTTCTGGCGGACCGGACGGGCCGCGACCCGCTCGACCACCTGCTGCGCCACCGTGGCGGGCGTCGACGCCTTGTCGTCGTCCTTCTTGACGGTCGACAGCGGCTGGCCCACCTTGCAATTGTCGCGGTAGATGGCCACGGCCTTGACGCCGAGCTCCCACGCCAGCATGTGCAGGCTCTCGACGTCGTTGATGGTCGCCTCCTCGGGCATGTTCACCGTCTTCGAGATGGCGCCCGACAGGAACGGCTGTGCCGCACCCATCATCCGGACGTGGCCCTCGTAGTGGATGGTGTTGTCGCCCATCGAGCACGCGAACACGGGGAGGTGCTCCGGCCGCAGGTCGGGTGCACCGACGATCGACTTGTTGACGTCGATGTAGCCGACGATCCGGTCGACCTGCTCGGGGGTGTAGTTCAGCCGGCGGAGCGCCCGCGGCACGGTCTGGTTGACGATCTGCATGCTGCCGCCGCCGACCAGCTTCTTGAACTTGACGAGGCCGAGGTCTGGCTCGATCCCGGTGGTGTCGCAGTCCATCATCAGGCCGATGGTCCCCGTCGGGGCGAGCACGGTCGCCTGGCTGTTGCGCACACCGTGGACCTCTCCGTCGGCGACCGCCTTGCCCCACGCATCGGTCGCGGCGTCGACGAGGTCGGACTGCACGACGTCGGTGCCTGGGATGGCCGCGTTGGCGTCACGGTGCATGCGCAGCACGTTGAGCATGTAGCGCTCGTTCTCGGAGTAGCCCGCGAACGGCCCCATGCGGCTGGCGATGCGCGCGCTCGTGGCGTATGCGTGGCCGGTCATCAGCGACGTCAGCGCCGCCGCCCACGCACGGCCGCCGAGCGAGTCGTACGGCATGCCGAGCGCCATGAGGAGCGCGCCGATGTTGGCGTAGCCGAGGCCGAGCTGGCGGAACTTGCGGCTGTTCTCGGCGATCTTCTCGGTCGGGTAGTCCGCGTTGCCGACCAGGATCTCCTGGGCGGTGAAGACCACCTCGACGGCGTGGCGGTAGGCCTCGACGTCGAAGGTGTCGTCGTCGTCGAGGAACTTCAGCAGGTTGATCGAGGCGAGGTTGCACGCCGAGTTGTCGATGTGCATGTACTCGCTGCACGGGTTCGAGCCGTTGATGCGGCCGGCGGCGTGCGCGGTGTGCCACTTGTTGATCGTGGTGTCGAACTGCAGGCCCGGGTCGGCGCACTCCCACGACGCCGTGGCGATCTGGCGCCACAGGTCGCGGGCGCGCACCGTGCGCACGGGCGTTCCGTCGGTGACGGCGCGCAGCGTCCAGTCGCGGTCCTCGCGGACGGCGTGCATGAACTCGTCGGTGACGCGCACCGAGTTGTTGGCGTTCTGGTACTGCACCGAGAACGAGTCCTTGCCGTCGAGGTCCATGTCGAAGCCGGCGTCGCGAAGCGCGCGGGCCTTCTGCTCCTCGCGCGACTTGCACCAGATGAACTCCTCGACGTCGGGGTGGTCGACGTTGAGGATCACCATCTTCGCCGCGCGGCGCGTCTTGCCGCCCGACTTGATGGTGCCGGCCGACGCATCTGCCCCGCGCATGAAGCTGACCGGGCCCGACGCGGTGCCGCCGCCCTTCAGCAGCTCGGCGCTCGAGCGGATGTTCGACAGGTTGATGCCCGCGCCGGAGCCGCCCTTGAAGATGACGCCCTCCTCGCGGTACCAGTTGAGGATGCCGTCCATCGTGTCGTCGGTGGCGAGGATGAAGCACGCGCTCGCCTGCTGCGGCACGCCCTTCACGCCGATGTTGAACCACACCGGCGAGTTGAACGCCGCGCGCTGCGTGACGAGGATGAACTTGAGCTCGTCGCGGAACGCCTCGGCCTCGTCGGAGTCGGCGAAGTAGCCGCCCTCGATGCCCCAGTCGGCGATCGTGTCGGCGACGCGGTCGATGACCTGGCGCAGCGACTGCTCGCGCTCCGGCGTGCCGATCGTGCCGCGGAAGTACTTCTGCGCGACGATGTTGGTGGCGTTGACCGACCAGGTGACCGGGAACTCGACGCCGAGCTGCTCGAAGGCGGGGGTGCCGTCCTTCCAGTTGGTGATCCGGGCGTCGCGGCGCTCCCAGGCCACGCTGTCGTAGGGGTGGATGCCCGGCTTGGTGAACCGGCGGCGAATCCCGATGGTGAGCCGTTCTGGGGCGATTGACATGGTGTCCTCTTCTCTGCTGGTCGGTCTGGGCTGGCCTGGCGATCGTCGTGGTCGGGTTCCTGATCCAGATGGCGGGGCTGACCGACCCCTACATCTTGTGGCCGGATCACCGTTGAACCGACCGAACCCACTAGCGGTGGGGTGATGATTACAGCACTGTCATTCCGACGAGTCAATCACCGGAGGCTCCTGCGGGGGGTCGGAATCCCTTGCCCCGCAAGGCTCCGGAGAAATCTCCGAAGACTCGTCCGTCGAGCGGGCAGGAGCCCGTTCGACGACCGGTGCACACGGCAGCGGGAACGCGTGCGGCCGGTACAGGTCCAGGACCGCCCAGTCCCACGTCTGCCGTACGGCGCACCGCGCCCCCACTGCCGGGTGCGGGGCGGAGGATACGCACGGTCCCGTGTGGATCAGAAGGGGACAACGGTGTGGATTCGGCGCAGAGACAGGGGAATTTCCTGTGGACGACCCTGTGGGCAGGGCGGCGCAGGCTGCGGACGGCCGGCTCAGCCCGCCGGCGCGACCGTCACGGGGATGCCGTTGAGCACCGCGTTGCCCGACAGCGGGTCCATCTGCTCCTCGTCGGTCAGCAGGTTCGAGTTCACCCCCGCGAACTCGCGCGCGACGCCGAGCCGCACGCCGTCGACGTCGTGGCCCCACCCGTGCGGAAGGCTCACGACGCCGCGCGACACCGCGTCGGTCACCTCGACGCGCGCAACGACCTCGCCCACCCTGCTCGCCACGCGAGCGCTGTCGCCGTCCCGCACGCCGCACGACGCCGCGTCGTCGGGGTGCACCTGCAGCGTGCAGCGCGGCCGGCCGCGCACCAGCGAGGCGACGTTGTGCATCCACGAGTTGTTCGAACGGAGGTGGCGGCGTCCGACGAGCACGAGCGGCGGCACCGGCGCATCGACCAGCGCGCGGAGTCGGGGCAGGTCGGCGAGCAACTGCTGCGGTGCGAGCTCGATCGTGCCCGACTGCGTGCGCAG
This sequence comes from Acidobacteriota bacterium, assembly GCA_018969685.1. Classification (GTDB taxonomy): domain Bacteria; phylum Actinomycetota; class Acidimicrobiia; order Acidimicrobiales; family Ilumatobacteraceae; genus UBA3006. Next base: position 7,580 of record JAGWXX010000044.1, read on the forward strand.
CATGCCCGGCATCCGCGGCTGCAGGGGCCCCAGGTCGACGCCGTGCGGCGCCGCCTCGAGCGCGGCGAGCGTCAGGCCGCCGGGGCTGGCCCCGAAACCGTCGCCGTAGGGACCGGTACGCAGCAGGAGGTCGAGCATCCGCTCGGGGCCGCGCCTCGGCTCGAGAGCGGAGACGATCTCCCCCGGGTCGCGGCCGTGCACCGGCGACGAGGCGTCGCCGCACATCGACTCGACGGCACCGCGCAGGACCGCGTCGTCGATGGCCGACGGCTCCATGTCGATGCCGCCGACGATCGCTCCGATGCGCAGCAGGATCTCCCACTCGTCGGGCTGGCCCTCCGCGCGCTCGAAGACCGGCGGGCTGTAGTTCGCGGTGTTGCGGACCGAGAACCCCGTGAAGACGAGGTCGTAGTGGCTGCGCTCCAGGTGGGACGGCGGCGGCAGGATCACGTCTGCATGGCGCGTGGTCTCGTTGAGGTACGGATCGACGCTGACCATGAAGTCGAGTCGGCCGAACGCAGCCGACAACCGTGCGCCGTTCGGCGTCGAGAGCACCGGGTTGCCCGCGACGGTGACGAGCGCCCTGACGCCCCCGTCGTGCTCGATCTCCTCGGCCATCAGCGCGGCCGGGTATTCGCCGAGGATCTCGGGGAAGCCGCGCACGACCGACCTGCTGCGGCCCGTGCGGAACCCCTCGCCGCGCCCGGACTCCCCCCGGGTCGTCGGCCCGCCCGTGGCCGGCAGCGGGAACATCGCGCCGCCCGCGCGGTCGAGGTTGCCCGTCACGACGTTCAGCACGTCGACGAGCCACGACGCCGTCGTGCCGAACGCCACGGTGGTCGTCCCCATGCGGCCGTAGACGGCGGCGGACGGTGCCTCCGCGAGCTCGACGGCGAGCCGCCGGATCGTCGCTGCGGAGACCCCGGTCGCCGCCGAGACGGTGTCGGCACCGAACGGCGCCAGCGCCACGGCCAGATCATCCATGCCCGAGACGTGGGCCCGCAGGTGGTCGCCCGGGTCCGCCCTGCCCGTGACGACCAATTCGCGCACGATCGCCGCCAGCAGCAGCGCGTCCGTGCCGGGGCGGATGGCGACCCACTCGTCGGCCTCGTCGGCCGTGCGGGTCCGCGCGGGGTCGACGACCACGACGCGGCCGCCGCGACCCCGGATCGCCCGCAGACGCCCCGGAAAGTCGGGCGCCGTGCACAGACTGCCGTTCGACGCCATCGGGTTCGCGCCGAGGATCAAGAGGTAGTCGGTCCGGTCGAGATCGGGGACCGCCACCGCTGTCGGGCTGCCGAACATCCACCCCGAGGCGAGCTGCTTGGGCAGCTGGTCCACCGAGGACGCCGAGTAGCGCTGGCGGGTGCGAAGTGCGCGCACCCACGTGCGGTTGTAGAGGAGCGGCGAGAGGTTGTGCGCGTTCGGGTTGCCGAGGTAGACGGCGAGCCGCTCGCGTCCGTGGCGCGCGACCGCGCCGCCGAGACCCTCGGCGACGACGCGCCACGCCTCGTCCCAGGAGACCTCCTCCTGGCGGCCGTAGCGCCGGACGAGCGGGGCGCGCAGCCGGTCGGGATCCGCGTGCAACTGTCCGAGCACGCTGCCCTTCGGGCAGATGAAGCCGCGCGAGAACACGTCGTCGCGGTCGCCGCGGATGCGCAGCACCTCGCCGTCCCGCACCGTCAGCTCGAGGCCGCACGTGGCCTCGCACAACGGGCACGTGCGGTAGACCGTCCGCGCCTCCCCCACGCCGGACATCGTGCCATAGGCTCGGCACCGGTGCGCCGCCTCCTGCCCGAGCCCGTGGCCTCCGTCACCGTCGCCGAGGCGTACGGCGAACCGAGGTCCCGCGCCGGGGGACGCCCCACGGTGGGGATGTGCATGGTGGCGAGCATCGACGGTTCGACCGTCGTCGACGGCAGGTCCACCGCGCTCTCGTCACCGACCGACCGCGACGTCCTGCTCGGCCTGCGCGCCGCCGCGGACGTGGTGCTCGTCGGCGCCGAGACGGTGCGGCGCGAGGGCTACGGGCCGCCGTCAAAGCCGGGCCTGCGGGTCGGCGTCGTCTCGCGTTCGGGCAGCATCGACGTCACGGCACCGCTCTTCGCGTCGGGCGCCGGATTCCTCGTGCTTCCGGAGGACGCCCCGCATGTGCCGGTGCCGTCGGTGCGGGCGGGCCGCGGCACGGTCGACCTCGCGCGGGCGCTGACGATGATCGACGGCACCTTTGTACAGCTCGAGGGTGGGGCGCGACTGAACGCCGCGATGCTGGATGCCGACGTCGTCGACGAGATCAACCTGACGGTGTCGCCGATGGCGGCCGGGGGGTCGGGGCCGCGACTCGCGGACGGCGCACCCGATCTGGACCGGCGGTTCACCCTCGCGCAGGTGTGCGAGGAGGACGGGTTCCTGTTCCTCCGCTACCGGCGCGCGGGGCGGGCGCGGGTCAGCTGATCGGTTCGCTCGGGCGCTTCTGCAGCAGCGCGAGTTCGCGGCGGAAGTCGGCGGCCGCGTCGAAATTCTTGTACACGCTCGCAAAGCGGAGGTACGCCACTTCGTCGGCGGCGCGCAGTTCCTCCAGCACCGCGAGCCCCACGGCACTGGTGGACGCCTCACTGCCCGACAGCCGTACGCGCTCCTCGACCCGGTCGGCCATGGCGGCGATCGCGTCGTCATCGACGGGGCGACCCTTGGTTGCAGCGAGGATGCCCGCCACGACCTTGCCCCGGTCGTACGGCTCGCGGCGCCCGTCGCGCTTCACCACCACCAACGGTGCCTCTTCGAGCCGCTCATAGGTGGTGAACCGGTGCTCGCACGAGGGGCACGATCTGCGGCGCCGCACGGAGGATCCGGTGTCGGAGACGCGCGAGTCGATCACCCTCGTGTCATCGAATCGGCACACAGGACAGTGCACGGAGGGCGACACTACCGCCGCCGACCGTGCCGATCAGGTCAGCGCCGATCAGGGCAGCTCGACCTGCGCACTCGGGACGACGTCGGACTGCTGCGACGGCAGGACGTCCCCGCCGCGCACGAACCCGATGACACCCGCGAGCACGACGGCCGCGACCGCAATCGCCATCGCGATCGCGCGGCGGCCCTCGTAGACCTCGGCGGACAGTCGGTGCGTCGTGGTCGCCACCGGGACGAAGGCGAGCACCGGCTCGCGCACGGCGACCGGCCGGCGAACGATGCCCAGCGGCGTCGGGTCGATCTCCTCGCGAACCGTGGACCCGCGGTGGGAGTAGCCGACGACCCTCGGGACCGGTCGGACGGCGTGCAGGTGGTGGATGGCGATGGCCATGGGGATGTCCTTTCAGGGGGTAGGTGGTGATGGGCTGACAGAACCGACCATAGCGAACAGGTGTTCGGAGATGGTGGATCGACCCGAACGCCCGTTCTCCGAACAGGTGTTTGATCTGCGGGGCGAACACCCGTACGCTGTCCCCCATGAGTCTCACCGACCGCCAACGCCGAATCCTCGAGGTCATCGAGGCCAACATGCGCGACCGGGGCTATCCGCCCTCCGTGCGCGAGATCGGCGAGGCCGTCGGGCTCAGCTCGTCCGCATCGGTGCACAACCACCTGGCCACGCTCCAGCGGCTCGGCTTCCTGCACCGCGACCCCACCAAGCCCCGGGCCATCGAGGTCCGGTTCGACGCCGCCAGCGGCGTGGCCATGGAGCGCCGTCCCGCGCGGCACGTCCCGCTGGTCGGCGACGTTGCCGCCGGCGTCAACGTGCTCGCTCAGGAGAACGTCGAGGAGCTCGTCCCCCTGCCGATGGACTTCACCGGTGACGGCGACCTCTTCATGCTGCGCGTGCGCGGCGAATCGATGGTCGACGCCGGCATCCTCGACGGCGACTTCGTGGTGTGCCGCCAACAGCCGGTCGCCGACAACGGCGACATCGTCGTGGCGGGCATCCCCGGCGACGAGGCGACGGTGAAGCGCTATTCGCGCAGCGGCAGTACGGTGACCCTCACCCCCGCCAACCCGACGATGCAGCCGATGTCGCTGCGCGCCGACGAGGTGACCGTGTTCGGCCGCGTCGTGACGGTGCTGCGCCGCCTCTAGGCGACGCCAAGCCTGCGCGCCATCGCCTCGATCCGGTCGTCCGGCTGGACCACCGCGACCCGGACGTTGTTCGCGCCGCCTGCACCGTAGAAGTCGCCCGGGCTGACGAGCGCGCCGCCCTCGCGGGCGAGCCGCTCGGCGAACGCCCAGCCGTCGCCCGCGTCGAACCACAGGTAGAAGCCTCCAGCGGGCAGCGGAACGTCGATCCCCGACCACCGCGACAGGACCTCGGCCGTGCGCGCGAGCCGGCGGCGGTAGGTCGCGGCCTGGGCCGCGACGCTCGCGTCGTCGTCGAGCGCCACGGCACCGGCAGCCTGCGCCGGCCCGGGCACCATCAAGCCCGCGTGCTTGCGGACCTCGCGCAGGTAGTGCACCAGCGCGGCGTCGCCGGCGTAGAACCCCACGCGAAGCCCTGCCAGGTTCGACCGCTTCGACAGCGAGTGCAGCGCGACGACGCCGTCGAGACCCTCCGAGAGGATCGTGCGCGGCGGGCCCTGCCAGGTGAACTCGGCGTAGCACTCGTCGCTGAACACCGGCACCCCGTGGCTGCGCCCCCACGCCGCCACGCCGGCGAGGTCGTCGAGGTCGCCCGTCGGGTTGCTCGGCGAATTCGACCAGAGCAACACTGCGCGACGCGCATCGTCGGGCGAGATCGCGGAGAGGTCGAGCCCGCCCGACGGGGTCGGCGGCACCGGCACGGGCCGGCACCCGGCGAGCACGGCGCCCATCTCGTACGACGGGTAGGCAACCGCCGGGTAGAGCACCGTGTCGCGGTCGGGCGAGCGCAGACGCAGCCAGTGCGGCGTCGTCACGACGAATTCCTTGCTGCCCACCACCGCGCCCACCTGCACCGGCGGCACCGCGACGCCGAAGCGCCGGGCCATCCACGAGCACGCAGCCGCGCGGAGACGGTCGGTCCCCACGCTCGGGGGATAGCGCCGCTCCGAATCGGACGTCGCCAGCGCCGCCACGACGGCCGGCGCCGGCGGGTCGCAGGGGTCGCCGATCGAGAGGTCGACCGCGCCCCCATCGTGCGCCGCCGCCACCTGCTTCAGTGCGTCGAGGCGGTCGTAGGGGTACGGCGGCGGGACGAAGGGACGGCTCACTGCCGTGCCACCACGAACTCTGCCAGGCGCCCCGCGGATGCCTCGGACAGCCGGGCACGGATGCGCATGCCGTCGTCCTCGTTCACGGTCGAAACCACCTCGCCCTCGCGGTGCACCGCGGCGACGATATCCCCGCGTCCGTAGGGCACCAGCAGCTCGACCACGCCCGTGATGGACCGCATGCGGTCGGCGACCGTGCGCAGGAGCGCGTCGACCCCCTCGCCGGTGGCGGCCGCGATCGGAACCGAGCCCTGGTGACGCGACGCCAGCGCGGCGGCGGTACCGGGCGCGGCATCGGCCTTGTTGAACACCAGCAGTTCGGGGATGTCCGACGCGCCGATCTCGTCCAGCACGCCGCGCACGGCGGCGATCTGCGCCTCCGGGTCGGGCGCGGATGCGTCGACGACGTGCACGAGGAGGTCGCAGGACGTCGCCACCTCCAGCGTGCTCTTGAACGACTCGACCAGCGCGTGCGGGAGCCGCCGGATGAAGCCGACGGTGTCGGACAGCAGGACCGGCTCGCCGCCCGGCAGCGCGAGCCGTCGCGTCGTCGAGTCGAGGGTGGCGAACAGGCGGTCCTCGGCCAGCACCCCCGCGTCGGTGAGCCGGTTGAGCAGCGTCGACTTGCCCGCGTTCGTGTAGCCCACGATGGTGACCGAGCCGAGGCCGCTGCGGCCCCGCGACTTCGACTGCTCGCGGCGGGTGCGGCCCAGCACCTCGAGCTCGCGCTCCAGCGCGCTGATGCGGTGCTGCACCGAGCGACGGTCGGTCTCGAGCTTCGTCTCGCCCGATCCCCTCGTGCGGGTGCCGATTCCGCCGGCCTGCTGCGACATCGCACCCTTCGCGCCGCGGCGCAGGCGCGGAAGGCGGTAGCGCATCAGTGCGAGCTCGACCTGCGCGCGGCCCTCCGGCGTACGGGCGTTCTGCGCGAAGATGTCGAGGATCACGGCCGTCCGATCGATGGCCGTTCGACCCAGCAGCTTCTCCAGGTTGTACTGCTGCGCGGGCGACAGTTCGTTGTCGAACACCACCGTGTCGGCGTCGACCGCGAGGCAGAGCTCCCTCAGTTCCTCGGCCTTGCCCTTGCCGACGTAGTAGGTGGAGTCGGGGGACGGGCGGCGCTGCACGACGCGCCCCACCTCGTCTGCTCCCGCCGTGTCGATCAGCTCCGCTAGTTCGTCGAGGCACTCGTCCGTCTCGGCCGCGTCGTGGCCGTCGAGCGTCACCCCCACGAGGACGATGCGCTCGCGCACCTCGCGCGAGATCAGGGTGCGGCCCAGCGCCTCCTGGTACGGCGTGCTCACCGGGGCCGCCTCACGGGACGAGGTCGTGCTCGGACACGAATCGCGTGGGCCCGACGAGGGTCACACTGCCCGGCGACGGGTCGTCGAGGCGCACGACCACGCTCCCGCCGTCCATCGTCACGGTGACCACGCTGCCCGCCACCAGCCCCCAGGACCGCGCGGCCCACGCAGTGGCGCACGCCCCCGTGCCGCAGGCACGGGTGATGCCCGCGCCCCGCTCGTGCACCCGCATCGTCACCTCGGACGCCCGCGGTCCCTGCTCGACGACCTCCAGGTTCACGTGCGGGACCATGCCACCCAGCCGCGCGAGCGGCACCTCGCCGACGTCCTCGACCCCGACGACGGAGTGGGGGTTGCCGAGCGACAGGTGCAGCACGGGCCGCGCAGGGTCGCACTGCAGGGACGACCAGCCGGCCGGCTCGGGGAGCGGCCGGACCTCGCCCATGCCGACGCTCGCGACGGTGTCGGCGGCCCCCGCCGCTTCGATCTCCACGGTGCGCGGACCCGCATCGGTCGCGACCTCGTAGGTGCGGCGGCCCGAGTGGCGCCACCGCATCGTCGCCGCCTGCACGAGGCAGCGGATGCCGTTGCCGCTCATCTCCGCGCGAGAGCCGTCGCGGTTGTGCAGCAGCATGGTCATCGACGCCTCCGATGTACGCCGGTAGGCGATCAAGCCGTCGGCGCCGGGCTCGCCCCCGCACCACCGCGCCGCCAGCGACGCCCAGTCGGCGTCGTCGGGCGCGTCGGCGGCGTCCACCACGATGAAGTCGTTGCCCAGGGCACTGTGCTTCGACGCCCTCATGCGCGGCCCATCGCGCGCAGCACGAACGGTACGGCCTCTCGCACCGGATCGTCCGTCACGTCGACCCAGCGTATGCGCGGGTCGCGCCGGAACCATCGCTCCTGGCGTACCGCGAACTGCCGCGTGTGCAGGATGGCCGCGGCGAGTGCGTCCTCGAGCGAGCACCCGCCGTCGAGGTGGTCGATCACCTCCGCGTACCCGAGCGCCTTCGACGCCGTCCTCGACAGAGGACCCGCCGCGCGCAGGCGCACGACCTCGTCGACGAGTCCGGCGGCTGCCATCGCACGCACGCGAGCCTCGATTCGCGACGCCAGTGCACCGCGGTCCCAGCGGATGCCGATCATCGCCGCGTCCGTCGGCGGGTAGGCATTCGTGCCCGGGCCGACGTCGCTGAACCTTCGGCCACTTCCCGTCACCACCTCGAGCGCGCGGATGATGCGGCGACGGTTGGCCGGGCCCGCCTGGTCGGCCGCGGCGGGGTCCAGCGCGACGAGTCGCGCGAACAGCGCGGCGGTGTCGGGCTCGCGTTCGAGCTCGGCCCGGATCTCGGGCCATTCACCGGGGAACTCGAGTCCGTCCACCAGCGACGCGAGGTACAGGCCCGTGCCCGCGACGACGATCGGGATCCCGTGCCGCGACCCGATCGACGACACCGCCGCGGTGCCCGCGACCTGCCAGTCGCGCGCCGTGAAGCGCTCGGACGGGTCGACCAGATCCAGGCAGTGGTGCGGCACCTCCGCACGGTCCGACCGCGAGGGCTTCGCGGTGCCGACGTCCATTCCCCGGTAGACCTGCATCGCGTCGCACGCCACGACCTCGCAGCCCGCGACCGACCTCGCCACCGCCATCGCCACGTCCGACTTCCCGCTCGCCGTCGGCCCCACCAGGACGACCGAGCCGGACTGCATCAGCACGCGGCGACGTCGAGTCTGCGGCGGTGCGACGGCTCGGCCGTCACCTCGAGCAGCCGGCCACCGAGGTGGAACCTCGCCGACGAGACGATCTCGACCGTCGCATAGGTTCCGGCGCGCAGCGGCTCGTCGCAGTCGAAGTGCACGAGCTTGTTCTGCCGCGTACGGCCGCTGATCTGGCCAGGGCGGCGCTCGTTGCGTCCCTCCACGACGATCTCCTCGGTGCGGCCGACGCGGGCGGCGTGGCGCTGCACCGCGGAGCGGTCGAGCACCGCCTTCATCCGCGCGAACCGGTCGGCGACCTCGGCGGCGTCCACGAACCGGTCCGCCATTCCCGCCGCCTCGGTGCCGTCGCGCGGGGAGAAGACGAACAGGTAGGCCGCGTCGAAGCCCGCCTCGGCGACCACCTCCAGCGACTCCGTGAAGTCGTCCTCGGTCTCGCCGGGGAAGCCGACGATCAGGTCGGTCGTCACCGCCAGGTCCGGCACGGTCGCGCGGGCGGCAGCCAGCCGCTCGAGATAGCGGCCGCCGGTGTATCCGCGGTGCATCGCGGCGAGCACGCGGTCGGACCCCGATTGGAGGGGGAAGTGCAGGTGCTCGCACACGGCGGTGGACGCCGCCATCGCCTCCAGGGCCTCGTCGTTCATGTCCTTCGGATGGGGGCTCGTGAAGCGCACCCGGCGGATCCCGGGCACCGATCCCACGTCGCGGAGGAGGCTGGCGAACCTCGGCCGGGTGCGGACGTCGGCCCCAGCGCGGCGCTCTGCGACCGCGAGGTCCCGGCCGTAGCTGTTCACGTTCTGCCCGAGGAGCGTGACCTCGGTGACCCCGCTGGACGCGAGTCGCCGAACCTCGGCGACGACGTCCTCCGGCTCGCGCGAGTACTCAGGGCCCCGCACCGCCGGGACGATGCAGTACGCACAGGTGTTGTCGCAGCCGATCTGGATGGTCACCC
>JAGWXX010000045.1 GCA_018969685.1 Acidobacteriota bacterium
GACGTCGACGATGATCGGCAGGCGTCTGCTGGGGGCCAGCGCCAGGGCGGCGAGCGCCTGCCCGTCGACGAAGCCGGCGACCCGCTGCGGAGCGGCGCTGACGCGGCGCTCGGCGTCATAGGTGGTCATGGTGTCGGCGGCACGGGCCACGAGTTCGAGGAGCTCGGGGCGGGGCAGCGCCGGCCGCGAGCGGAGGGGTTCGACGAGCGAGCGCAGCGCCGACTCGACGACCCGGGCTTCGAGGGTCAGCGCCCCGCGGACGGGGAGGACGGTGACGACGGTGGTGCGACCGATCCCCTCGCGCGCGAAGGTCTCCGAGTACTGGACGCGGTACACCGGGTCGCGGTCGCCGCTCCCGACCGGCCGCAGCGCCCGGAGCGACGCGTTTGCCGGCAGTCGTCCCCCGGGAGCGAGCTGTTCGCTCCACCCGTCCACGAGCTCGACGAGGCCGTCCCGGACCTCGTCGTTCCACGACGATGCCGAGAGCACCACCGCGTAGGTCGTCGTCACGGCGTGGAACGCTACGGCGCACGACCGATCCGTGCCAGACCGGAGCCCTAGGCTCGCGACCGATGCCGCGCCCACTCGTGTTCCACCACGACAGCGGCACGTGGCGCCCCCGCTGGCGCGGCCGGATCCACGCAATGGCGCTGGTGTGCACGATCCCTGCGGGTGCGGCGCTCGCGGCGCTGACGCCCGGGGGAGTGCCCCGCGTCGCGGTGCTCGTCTACGTGGCGTCGTTGATGGCGCTGTATTCCACGTCGGCGTCGTACCACTTGTTCACCAGGACATACCGGGCGCAGCGCACCATGCAGCAGGTCGATCACGCCATGGTCTACGTGCTCATCGCCGGCACGTACACGCCGGTGTGCCTCCTGGGCCTCCCGAGCCCGCTCCGGTGGATCTTTCTTGCAGCCATCTGGGGCATGGCGGCGGTGGGCATGGGCTTGAAGGTGGCGTGGCGGGCGCGGCGGACGGCTGCGGCGCTCTACCTGGTCATCGGCTGGGCGGTCGTCGCGGTCCTCCCCTGGGCCCGGTCCCGCACCGGGTGGACCAGCCTCACGCTCTACGCCCTTGGTGGCGTCATCTACACCGTGGGCGCAGTGCTCTTCTACCTCAAGCGGCCGCGGCTGAAGCCGTTGGTCTTCGGCTACCACGAGGTGTGGCACGTCATGACGGTGGTTGCGGCCGTGCTGCAGTTCGTCGCGCTCGGCGTGCTCGTGTCGAGGGTGGCGTGACGGCACCAGTGCCGTCGCTCGAGATCAGGTTCGTACGGAACCTCGCGGAGGGCCTGGACGACGCGTTGTCGTTCCTCGATGCGCCGGCGGTGCAACCGGAGACGATCTTCGAGCCGTTGACGGTCGTCGTGCCGTCGGTGGGGGTGCGCGAGTGGCTGACGGAGCAGGTGGCGCTCCGGCTCGGTGCGACGAGCGGGCGCGACGGTGTCGCGGCGAACATCTCCTTCCGGTTTCCCGGCGTGCTGGACCACTTCATGCCGGGACGGCCCGAGGACGATCCGTGGTCGGTGACGGCCATGACGGCGGCACTGCTCCGTCTCTGCGGGGGCGGGAAGTGGCACGAACACCTTGGTTCGCGCATCGCGTCGGCTGGTGGGCCGCTCCGTTTCGCCCACAAGATGGCCGACCGGTTCGACCGGTACCACGCGCGGCGTCCCGCGATGATCCGGATGTGGGAGAAGGGTGCGTGGTCGCTCGCGCCGGTCGCCGACGGCCCCGATGACGGCATGTCGGCGGTGCTCTCCGACCATGACCGATGGCAGTTCGACCTGTGGCGCGACCTGCGGGTGGAGATTGGCGTGCCCAGCCTGCCGTCGCGACTCGAGGCGGAGCTCGCCGATCCGTCGCCGTCCGTCCGCGGCGCGCTGCCGTCGCGGCTGCTCGTGTTCGGGTTCAGCGCGCTCGGCCAGCACCAGATCGAGGTGTTGCGGGCCATCGCCCGCTACTCCGCCGTGACGGTGGTGTTCGTTCACCCGTCGCCGGTGCTTGCCCACGCCTGGGAACAGGTGTCCACGAGTTCGGGAGGGGTCGACGCACTTCCGATGCGGGTGATCCCATCCCTTCCGGAGGATCTTGCGACGAGCGTGCTCCCGCTTGCATTTGGCTGGTTGCGCGCTACCCGCGAAACCCAGGCGCTGTTCGGTCGTGCCGGATTCGCGTGCGTCCCCCATCGCTCGATCACCGCGCCAGAGCCTCGGAACCTGCTGGAACGGTTGCAGGCGTCCGTTCGCGACGGACTGCAGTCCGGCGTGGCGCTCCCGGAGCGCGATGGATCGCTGATGCTGCACCGGTGCCACGGCCCGGCGAGGCAGTCCGAGGTCGCGCACGACGCGATCGTCCAGGCGCTGCAGGATGACCCGACGCTGCAGCTCCATGAGATCGCAGTGATGTCGCCGGACATCGAGCGCATGGCGCCGTACCTCCGTGCGACGTTCGGCCGCCAGTTCGAGGATTCGCGCGGAGAGAGGTGGTCCATCCCGCTCGTCGTTGCCGACCGTGCGCTGCAGCGCGTCGATGACGGATCGAGGGTCTTCGTCGAGTTCCTCCGCGCCGCTGGCGGCAGGCTCGACGCGACGTCGGTCCGGGCGCTGTTGGGGGATCCCGCGCTGCTGTCGTCGCATGGCGTCGCCGATGTCGACACGTGGTGGCAGTGGATCGCGCGCGCCGAGCAGCGCTGGGGTGCGGACGCGGACCAGCGCGAGCGAGACGGGGTGGTTATCACCGGTGTCGACGGCAGGCCCGAGCAGCGGCACACGTGGCTGCACACGATCCGACGGCTCGTCGTCGGTGCGGTGGCGGGGGATGCAGCTGCAGCGTCGGGCGTGCAACCCCTGCCCGACGTGGAGGCTGACGAGCTGCCCTCGGCACTCGTGCTTGCCGGGATCGTCGGGGCACTGTCGTCCCTCGTCGAAGCCCGCTCGGAGGACCACACCCCTGCCCGATGGGCGATGGTCATCGAGGACGCGTTCGTCGCGCTCTGCGGCGTGGACTCGCCGTTGTTGCCGGTGCCGTCGGGGGAGCTCGCCGAACTGGCGCGGCTGGGCGACTCGACCGCAGTGCCGTTCGCCGACGTCGCGTCGTACCTGTGCTCCCGCTTCGAGGGGCTGCCCGACGCCCGTCTCACGCGCTTCGGCGGGGTGCTGGCGACCTCGATGGCCTCGCAACGGCTCGTTCCCTACCGGGTCGTCTGCCTCGTCGGCGTCGACGACGAGGCACTGGGAGGCGGAGATTCCGAGGGAGACGACCTGATCGGACGCCAACAATTGGTGGGGGATCCCGATCCGCGCGTCGAGCAACGGCGCGCGATTCTCGACGCCGTCCTCTCGGCGTCCGACCGCCTCGTCATCTGCTGCAACGGACAGAGCCTGAAGAACAACGATCCCATTCCGACCCCGGTGCCGATCTCCGAGCTCGTGGATGCATGCCGGGCCGTCGGGGCGCCGGAACGGGACGCGTCGCACCTGGAGCTCGAGGTGCTGCACCCACGACACTCCCTGAGCACGAGGAACTTCAGGACGGGCGGCGTCGTACCGGGGCGCGTGTGGTCCCACGACCGCGGTGCGTGCACCGTCGCGCGGCGGATCGTGGAGGGCGGCCCCGCCGTCCCGGAGGCGCGCTGGGAGCCCGTCGCGATCGGGGCGCCGACGAAGGTGTCGGTGTCGAACCTCGTTGCAGGGGTGTTGCATCCGCTCTCGGTCTTCCTGGAGCACTCCTTGAAGATCTCGAGATGGGATACCGGTGACGAGGAAACCGATGAGGCGATCGATGAGATCCCGTTGGAACTCGATGACGACCGCCGGGCGCTGCTCGCGGGATCGATGTACACCGCCGTGGACGACGGCAGGACGACGGGCATGGTGCCGAGTGACGACGCGATGCCGGTGACCCATGGCGGCCGGGCACGGGGACGGGCGGACGTCGAGGCGTCGGGCCGACGTGCGGCCGCCGCGCTGCCCCGTGACTCGTGGGAGGTGGTCGAGAGCGAGAAGGTGGTGGAGGTCGAATGCGGTGGGGTGGTCGTCTCGGCGACGATCCCGCGGGTGATCGAACTGGCGGCCGACGTCGTCGTCAGGCCGAGGAAGGACGCCCCTGATGTCATGGCGAAGGGATCCCGCTGGCTCCTGGAGCCGTCATTCTCGGAGACGAAGCCGACGGAGTGGGCGATCGCGAGGCGGTTCGTGGCGCACATCGTCGCGACGGCCGCCGGAACCGCGTGCGACGGCGTGCTGGACGTCGCGGGGTACGGGGATCCCGAGGAGGACGGCCGCGGCGCGTCTTCGTCGCTGGTCCTCCACCGGTACGTGGTGCAGCCGGGGTTGACGCAGGAGGACGCCCGATCGTGGCTGGACCGGCTCGTCGCGCTGCACCGCCTCGCGGCGATGGCACCGATACCGAATTTCGCCGGACTCGCGGTGGGCTGGGCCAAGGCGGTGGCCGCCGGTCCGTCCGGTGCCGCGGAACGCGATGCACTTAGCCGGATGATCAAGGACGGGGTGGACCCGGCGAAGCCCGACAAGGACCGTATCGACAGCAGGCAGGAGCAGATCGTCTTCGGTGACGAACCCGACATCGCGTCCGTCGAGCGCGCTGTCCCGGCCATCCTCGAGTACCACCAGCTCCTCGCAAGCTCGTGGTCGCCACCCCAGCTCAGCAAGAACGGGTTCGGCAAGGTCACCAACCGCCCGTACTTCCTGGTCGGCATGGTCAACTGCGCGAATCGGCCGGGGACGGCTTTGGAATGAACCTCGACCTCGGCGTGCAGCGCCTCGTCGCCGGACTCGCGGTGGAGGCGAGTGCGGGCACCGGCAAGACCTACTCCATCACGGGTCTGCTCGCGCGCGAGCTGGTGGCCGACGAGCAGCTCTCGATCGGCCAGGTCCTCGTCACGACCTTCACCCGCAACGCCGCGGCGGAGCTGCGGGACCGGATCCGCCGGATGCTGGTGCACGCCGAGGCGTCGCTGCGCTCCGCCGATGCGCCGGACGACCCGCTCCTGGCCGGCCTGCGGGACCTTGCCGACCCAGCGGCCGGTGCGACGCGGCTGCAGCGCGCAATCGCGTCATTCGACACCGCGAACATCATGACGATTCACCAGTTCTGCTCGGTCGTGCTCCGGGCGGCGTCGCAACCGATCGAGGTCGGCAGCGAGGAGGAGCCGATCCGCCGCACCATCGCGCGTGCGGTGAACGACGTGCGGGTGCGGCTCATGGACGGGGAGGAACGGCCGGATTCCGCGAGAGGATTCCTGCAGCGTCGGCTCGACGCCGACAGGTTCGCCGACGTCCTCGAGGCCGTCGTGTCGCATCCGGCAGCGGTTCAGGTGCTTGCGACCGGCGTGGACGGACTCGGGTCGGACGCGTGTCGCGCGGTCGCCGACGAATTGCGTGCGCTCGTCGACGACTGCCTCGCCCGGGTGCGGCGCGACCTCGACGCCAAGCCGTCGTACGACGAGCTCATCCGCCGCGCCCACGAGGTGTTGTGCGGCGGCCGGCACGAGTCGGTCCGCGAGGCGCTTGCGTCGCGCTTCCGCTGGGTGCTCGTGGACGAGGCGCAGGACACTGACGAGCGGCAATGGGAGATCCTCGGCGCGCTCTTCCGCAGCGGAGGTCCAGGACCGGGGCGGGGGTTGATCTCGATCGGCGATCCAAAACAGGCGATCTACGGGTTCCGCGGCGCCGACGTCAATGCCTACCTTCGCCAAGTCGGGCGGACACCCGCCGGGCTGAAGCGGACGTTGACGACGAATTACCGCAGCGACGAACGACTGGTCGATGCGCTCAATCTGCTGCTCGACGGGGCGAGGTTCGGCGGTGTTGCCTCCGGTCCGTCGATCGGTTTCGAGCAGGTGCAGGCCAAGCGCAGCGGATCGGCCGTGTCGGGAATTGCGCCGATGGTGGTCGTCGAGCTCGTGGCGGCGACCAGCCAGAAGCGGCTGTACGAACCGGTCGTGGCGCAGGTGCTGCACCTCCTCGGTGGTGGCGCGACGATGAGGGAGGGGGGCGGCGAACCCCGTCCGATTCGGCCCGCCGACGTCACGGTGCTGTCGCGCACGGGCGCGGTCGCGCAACGGATCCAGCGCGACCTGATGCGACTCGGTGTGCCGGCAGTCAGCAACAGCACCGAGTCGGTCGCAAAGGGGGCGACGTTCGCAGCCATCAGGAGCCTCGCGAGGGCCCTCGAGCGTCCCTCCCACGACGGACTCGTGCGGGTGCTCACGGCGAGCCCGCTCATCGGACGTTCCATGCTCGATCCGATCCTCCGCGACGAGTCCTTCCTTGCGGGAATGCAGGACCTGCTCGACGCGTGGCGGAACGTGCTGGAGATGGACGGCATCACGGCCCTCGCCGCGGCCGTGATCGGATCCGAGGTTCCGACGACGACGACCCCGTTGTCGTCGGTGTTCCTCGGGTCGGACGACGGCCTGCGCCGGCTGACGGACTTCGCCCACGTCGTCGAGTACGTCCATTCCGCGACCCGCGGACGCGGGATCCAGCCGGCGGAGCTGCTCTCCCACCTCGACGACCTCGCTGCGCTCGACGAAAAGGCCGAGGCTGCCGCGCGGAGGGTGGAGACCGACGAGGACGCCGTGCAGACCATGACGATCCATTCTGCAAAGGGGCTGGAGTTCCCCGTCGTGATCGTGGCGGATCTCTGGAAGTCGTGGATCAAGCGGGGCGACGACCAAGGGGTGGCGGTCGTCGAATGGGAGGGTGGACACGGCATCGACGCGGGCAGGAAGGTGGTCGACCTCGGCCATGCGATTGGCGGCGCGATCGGGGCGGCAGCAGCCGCCGGGTCGGAGGTCGTCGCCGAGTTGGAGCGGTTGCGACGGAGGGCGACCTTCGATGAGCGAAGCCGCTTGTTCTACGTGGCGGTGACGAGGGCCCAGCACCACCTGACGGTGATGGTGCCGAGTGCCGCGGAGGGGAAGCCATTCCCGGCGGACGATGCGCCGGTGGCCGTCCGTGACGGCAACCGCGGCTGCCTCGATCTCTCCAAGGTGTCGGCCACCGACGGCGGGGCGGTTGTCGAACTGCCACGGTCGTTGCCGGCAAGCGCATCGCCCCTGATGCGAAGGAACTCGATGGACCTCGAAGTCGCGGCCGCTGTGCGCGCCGTGTCCATCGTCCACCCCCGGACGTCGTTCACCGGCATCACGAAGGCCTTGTCGCAGCCGGTTCCCGGCGCCGTCGTCGACGAGTTGCCGCGCGTCGACGACGAGCAGGTCGGCGAGCCGGTCCCGGGGCTGGCTGATTCGGCGCGTGCTCCGGAGCTGCCGTTGTGGCCGCTCCCCGCGGGCCGACAGTTCGGCATTGCACTGCACTCGATCCTGGAGCACGTCACTTCGGAGGGCGCGCCGCTCGTCGATCGCGTGGGCGAGTCGGTCCGTCGCCACGCGTCGCCGAGCCTCCTCGCCCGGCACGAACAGGCACTGGTCGAGGGCCTCGTCCAGGTGCTCGAGACGCCGCTCGGTCCTTCGTGGGACGACGTTCGCCTCTGCGACCTCGAGTCGGCACAGCGGGTGAACGAGATGCGCTTCCATGCCGGCCTGGCGGAGGCGAGCGTGCCGGTGGCGGCGCTCGGCGAACATCTGGCTGGCGTGCTCGCCGACGACGACCCGCTGAGCCCGTATGCGGTCGAGCTCGCAGGCACCGCGTCCGGGGTCGAGCTGCGCGGCGTGCTCAATGGATCCATCGACACGATGCTGTGGCTCCCCGTGCGGGGCGACGATCGGCTCGTCGTCTGCGACTACAAGTCGAACCGGATCGCGCAGCCGGACCACCTCGCGCCGCTGGAGCGCTACTCGCCGGTGCGGCTCCGCGACGAGATGGCCCACCACCAGTATCCGCTGCAGGCGCTGCTGTACGGAGTCGCGGCGTTCCGCTACCTGCGGTGGCGCACCGGCGACGAGGACCGGGCCGATCGGACGGTGGGCGGATTCGCGTATCTCTTCGTGCGGGGAATGGTCGGTGCCGCCACGCCATCCGACGACCACGGACGGTATGGGGTCGCGTCATGGACCTCCGATCCATATCCCGGCCTCTGGCGCAGGCTTTCCGACCTGCTCGGCGGGGTGTCCCGGTGAACCCCCTCGTCGTCGCATCGCGACCCGGCCATCCGCTCGCGGCCGCGGTGGCCGACGGCATCGTCGAGCCCCGGCACGTCGCCGGAGCCGCGGTGCTGATGGACCTCGCCTTCGGAAGATCCGCGGCCGGACGTTCCGCCGACGAGTGGCTGCTGGTGGCGCTCGCGCTCCAGAGCCCCGAGGGCGAGCATTCGTGCCTCGATCTCGGCGACATGGCGCGCCACGCGCCGGAGCATGCGAGCTCAGCAGTTGCTGGGACGCTGTCGCGGGGCGAGGCGCACTGGAGCGGCGTCGCCCGCGGCCTCACGGGACTCGTCGGCACGCCCGACGAGGCAGGGACGTCTCTGCTCATCCTCGACGGTCCCCGGCTCTACCTCGCCCGGCTCTTCGCCGACGAGTGCTTCGTCGCCGGCGACCTTGTCGCGCGCAGCGGCGCCGGCAGGGAGCTCTCCGTGCTGATGGGCGGGCCGGGATCGGGCAAGACGACGCTGACCGCGGCGCGCCTGCTCGACCGGCTCTCCACCGCACCCGCAGGATTCTCCATCGCGCTCGCCGCACCCACTGGCAAGGCGGCACTGCGCATGCGGTCCGTGCTCAGCCAGAAGGTGGAGCAACAGGCGCGCTCGGCGACCGGCGTCGGAGCTGCGGGACTCGAGCGAGCCATGGCGGTGCTCGCCGCCTCCGAGTCGACCACGGTGCACCGCCTGCTCGGCGTCTCGTCGTCGGGGTCGCGCAGCCGGTACCGGTTCGACCACGAACGGCGGCTTCCCCACGACCTCGTGATCCTCGACGAGTGCTCGATGCTGTCGCTCGAGCTGCTGACGAGCCTCCTGCGGGCGGTTCGCGACGATGCAGGCCTTTGGATCGTGGGCGATGCCGATCAGCTCGCGAGCGTCGGGGCGGGCACGGTGCTGTCCGACATCCGCGAGGCGGCACGAAGGCCGGGGTCGCCGCTGGCGAAGGTGGAGGAGCTCGACCAGATGCACCGGTTCTCCGACGCGCAGGTCAGGGCTCTGGTCGCAGCGGTTCGCGACGCGGGCGGGAAGTCCGGTTCGTCGCTCGATCGGCAAGTCGAGGCGTTCTTCGACGTGCTCGGTGCCGCGAGCGGCGCACTGACGTGGATCGAGCCGGATGCGAATCGGAAGAAGGTCGAGGACGTCCTTGGTGCGGCAGTCGGACGTGCGCACGCCATCGCCGTTGCTGCTTCCGGCGAAGCTGCGGAGGAGGAGCTGGCCGCATGGCTCGCCCAGAGGGACAACGACGTGCAGCTGCTGTGCGTCCACCGCGCCGGCCGCCTCGGCGTGGCCGGCATCAACCAGCGGATCCGGTCGGCCCTGGGCGCGCGTGCCGCCGAACACTGGTATCCGGGTCGGCCGGTGATGGTGACGCGCAACGACCGACGGACGAACCTCTTCAACGGCGACACCGGGACGGTCGTCCGCCGGCAGGACGGCTCGAAGGTCGTCGTGTTGTCGGAGCCGATCGGACGTGAGCCGGTGCCAGTGGCGCGGATCGAGCACCATGAGCTCGCGTACGCGATGACGGTCCACAAGAGCCAGGGCTCGGAGTTCGGCCAGGTGGTGGCGATCATGCCGACGGAGCCGTCGGGTCTGTGCACGCGCGAGATGCTCTATACCGCGATCAGCAGAACGCGAGACCGGCTCACGGTGGTGGCGTCGCGCGACGTGCTCGAGCACATGCTGCGCACGCCGATCAGCCGGGCGACCGGGCTCGCAGACCGCTTCGGCGCCTGACACCACGGTGGCCGCGGCACGTCCTGGTCGACGCCGACCGCTCGGACGACCGGTGCCGAAGTCTCCGGAGGTGTCGCAGCGAATGCAGCGGATGCCGAGCCGCGGCACGGGGCCCGAACTTCGGCTCGCCGCAGAGTTGCACCGCCGCCGGTACGCCGTGCGCAAGCACGACGGGGACCTGCCGGGCCGGCCCGATCTCGTGCTGCCGCGGCTGCGGGTGGCGATCTTCGTGCACGGGTGCTTCTGGCACGGGTGTCCGCGCCACGGCACGCTGCCGAGGCACAACAGGGCGTGGTGGCGCGAGAAGATCCGGCGGAATCGCGAGCGCGACGCGCGCAACGTCCGCCGCCTGCGCAGGCTCGGCTGGTCGGTGTTCGAGGTGTGGGAGCACGAGGATCCGGCGGTCGCGTTGTGGCGGCTCGGAGCGCTCCAGCGCAGGCGGGCGGCAGCTGCAGTCCGCCGTGCACCGAAGGGGTAGCGAGGGGTTCGGAGTCGCCCGTCGGCAAATCTTGTCAAGTCTTCTGAAACGCCAATACCACCAACGGTTTGCGGCACGTTCGGGTCGTCCCGTTCCGGGAGTCGTGGTGTACGCCGCACCGCCATGACCACTCCACGCAGCACCATCCTGATGATCGTCGAGTCGAAGAAGAAGGCGAAGTTGATCCAGGGCTTCCTCGCCGATCTGCCGGATCGGTACGTCGTCGTGCCGTGTGTCGGCCATGTCGCCGACATCCCGACGACCCGGAATGGCGCGATCGACGTGGAGCGGGGCTATGAGCCCAACTACCGGGTGACGACGGATGCCCGGGAGGTCGTCGACGGACTCGTGTCCGCATTGAAGGACGCGGACATGGTCGTACTCGGGACCGATGCGGACCGGGAGGGAGAGATGATCGCCCAGACGCTGCTCGACCTGGTCGTCGCTCCGAACCGGCCCGATCTCGTGCACGACAAGGTGCAACGGGTGACGTTCAATGCGGTCTCGGAGGAGGCCGTGAAGCACGGACTTGCCCATCCGCGCGGGATCGACGAGCGACTCGTGGAGGCGGCGAAGGCGCGCCGAGTCATCGACCGCCTGTTCGGCTACGACCTGATCGCAGTGGCGCGGGGTGCAGTGACCGGAGCGGCACGCGGCGGAAGAGTCCAGAGCCCCGCACTCCAGATGGTGGTGGCGCGGGAGCGCGAGCGCCTGGCATTCGTGCGGGCTCCCTATTGGGCGGTTCGGGCGGCGCTCGTGGGCGTGCCGGGAGCGGTGGCGAAGTTGGTCCGCCTCGACGGGCGGGATCTCGCCATGGGAACCGACCACTTCGACGGCGCGAACGTCCTCGGTGGCCGGCACGTCCTGACTGGCGAGGAGGCGCGACGGGTGGTGGAGGGAGCGACGACGTTGCACGTCACCAACGTCGACGAGCGTGCGGAGACGCGCCGCCGCCCGGACCCGTACCGGTACGTCACGTTCGTGAACGATGCGATGAACCGCCTCGGCATGAGCATGGAGCAGGTCAACACGATCGGCCAGGCCCTCGTGGACGGCGGGCACATCACCTACATGCGGTCCGACTCCGAGCGGCTCGAGCCGGCGACCCAGGCGGCCATCCGCCGACAGGTGGAGGAGACATGGGGCGCAGGCGCACTCGGTGCGCCGGGCGCGAACGGGAAGAGGACGGGCGATGCAACGGTGCAGGATGCCCACGAGGCGGTGACGCCGGTGCGGATCGAGGAGGCCCGACCGGCGGGCGTCGAGGGTCGGGCGCTCGACCTGTACAGGATGGTCCGCGAGCGCACGCTCGCCTCGCAGATGACCGATGCGTCGGGGAAGTCGGTCTCTGTCGTGTTGTCATCCGCGGACGGGGCCGAGTTCAGGGTGTCCGGCACGGTCTTCGACGAGCCCGGATTCCTCCGCGCCTATTCGGATCGGGCGGGGACCGCCGCGCAGGTCGACGTCGATGCAGCTGACGACGAGGGGTCCGGGGCGGACGGCACCGGTGGTGCGCTCCGTCGTCTGTCGATCGGCTCGTCGGTGGAGGTTGCCTTCAACGAGCCCTACGAACGCACGACGCGCCCACCTGCGAGGTACACGGAGGCATCCCTGACCATGGCCCTCGACAAGGAGGGAATCGGTCGGCCATCGACCATGCGGACGATCATCAAGAAGCTGCGGGAGCACTGCGTGTGGGGCACCGGCCGCGAGCTCGTCCCGCGCCTGTCGTCCTTCGTCATGGACCGGTTCCTCACCGCGCACTTCAGCCCGTTCGTCGACGTTCACTACACCGCCAACCTTGAGGGAGAGCTCGACGGCATCCAGAAGGGTGTGCTCACCCGCGCGGAAGTGGTGCGGGCGATGTACGAGGGCGATCGCACCTCGGGCAGGACCGGATTCCGCGATGCCGTCGCCGAGGCCCGGACGGCGATCGAGCAGGCGAAGGAGCGGGACGACCGCTCCGGCTGGATCGTGCACGACCTCGGCACCCATCCCAACACGGGCGAGAAGGTGCTGCTCTACGGAGGTGCGACGAAGGGCGGCTGGGCGCGACCGTACCTGTCGGCAGGAAGCCGGACCGCGTCGGTCACCGACGAAACCCGGCTGGAGAGCCTGACGTTGGAGCGCGCCGTCGAGCTATTGGACTTCGAGCCGCGCGATCTCGGCTCGGATCCCGCGTCGGGCAAGGCGGTCAAGGTCCTCTCCGGTCAGTACGGCATCTACCTGCAGCTCGGCGAGCGCACAGAGGGTCAGCCATCCCCGCTGACGTGCCCGCTGCCGCCCGGCACGAGCGGAGACACCATCGACCTGGAGTCCGCCCTCGAGGTGCTCCGACTCAGGCGCACGGTGCTGGGTCTGCATCCGGACAGTGGTGAAGAGGTCGCGATTTGCCGGTCGACGCGCAATGAGAAGGTCAGCTGGTACGTGCAGTGCGGCGACGAGACCCGAAGCGTGAAGGCGGATCCCGAATCCGTCACGTTGGACGTCGCCCTGGCGTTGCTCGCAGTCCCGAAGCCCGCGCGCCGCGGCAGGTCCGCCGGTGGGAAGCGGGCGCCTATCCCGCAGTGATGGCGGCGAGGATCTCGGGGAAGTGCCGGTCGGCGATCTCGAGCATCTCGGCGTCGGTGCGGTCCTGGATGGGGTGCTGGGTGAACACCCTCCTCAGGTCGGGTGTGCCGAGCGAACGCGCCTGCGCGTCGGCGGCCGTGACGAACTCAGCGGAGGCGACGAACACCCCCGGTACTCCCCTCAGCTCCAGATCTGCGATGTCGTGCACACTGCACGTCGTGCAGCTGCCTCAATCGGCGAGCGCCTCGATCACCACGTTGCAGGTGGTGGCGATCTCGTGGCGCAGGTCGACCGGCGCCGGCTTGCTGAACGTCGGCTTCGTGTAGCGCACGATGCGCGCGCCGCGCTGCTCCAGCAGGTGCGCGATGCGGCCGAGGAATACGTCGCCGCGGGGCTTGGAGATGTCGAGCAGCCCGACGGTGAGTCCGTCGAGCGAGGCAGGCCGCTCGCGCAGCGGCCGCGTCGCGGGCCGTGACTCGTTCGTGGGATCGAGCAGCTCCATCGACGCCAACCTACTTCGCCCCGTTACGGGCGGACCTCGCGCGTCACGGGGTCGCTGCCGAGGTTTCCGTTTGCCCAGCCTGCGACGATGGTCGAGAACAATCCGGCGCCGCCGCCGGCGAACGCGACGAGCAGCCCTCCCTCACGGAACTTCGGTAGCGAGGGCAGGTCCTTGAATCCCTCGGGGATGCCCTCCGCCATGCCGTTCGCACCGCGGATGAGTTCGCTGCCCGGCAGCGCGAGGCGCGCGTTCAACTCGGCGACGAGTCGTGCGCGGTCCCACCCCGCGTCGGCGAACAGCCGTCCGTGGTCGGGGCTCACGACGAGCAGCGCGTCGAAGCCGATGATCAGCTTGGGATGGTGCACGGTGCGCAGGCACGCGGCATACGTGGCCGCGAGCTCCTCGGGGGTGCGGGCGAGCTGGTCGACCACGCAGCGCGGGCCTTCGCCGGCAAACACGGTCACGGCGTCGCGACCTGCGGGCACCCCGCGTGCGACGGAGAGCGGGTCGAACGGCGATCCCGCCTCGTCCTCCGCGAAGCAGAACGACAGCTTCCCCGGGTTGCCGTGCGTCGCCCGGTCGATCTCGCCTGGCCGGCCGCCGCCGACGTTGCGGATGGTCAGCTGCACGGCGCGGCCGATGCTGCTGTTGGCGCGGTTGCCCTGACCCAGAGCGTTGATGCCGCTGTTCATGCCCACCGCGCGGGTGCCGGGCCCGTTGCACACGATGACCGGCCCGACGGGCATCGTCGTCGCGAGGACGCCGTGCATGTTGAACGCGTCGGTGCACGCGGCCTCGAGTGCGGCGATCACCCAGGGCAGGTGCTCCGGCAGGCAGCCGGCCATCACCGCGTTGATCGCCACCTTCTCGACCGTCAGTTCGACGAGGTCGGGCGGCGCAACCGCCACGACGTCCGACGGCGCGCGCACCGTGCCGGTCAGCATGCGCAGCACGCGCTCGCGGGTGGGCGGCACGACGGGGAGGCCGTCGGTCCATCCGCGGGCGAACATCGCCTCGTGCTCGTCCTCGCCCCCTGCGATGGCGACGGTGCGAGAGCGAACCGACGATCCGGTGAAGCGTGCGCGCAGCGCGTCGACCTTGTCGGGGTCGACGCTCATCGATCCGCACCCCGGGCGCGTGGCGGGAAGGCCCTCGCCGAGGCTCGAGATGCCGGTGATGCGGCGCCAGTCGGCGGCCGACCACCCGATCGTGCGCTCGACCTCCGCTCCGTCACGGACGCGGATGAGGGTCGGCACCGTCTCGACCGCGTGGTGCCACGAGACGGCGAGGTCGGCGTCGTGGACGGCCGGCACCGTCGAGGGGAACGCCGGGTCGTCCTGCGTGAACACGGTGAGCGACTCGCCATCCGCGAGCGCGCCGTGCAGGTGCGGCAGCAGCGGCTCCACCAGCGCGCACGTCGCGCACTCGCGCTTGACGACGACGACGAGACCGTCGGGCAGGGGCGGCGCTGCGATCGAGCCGGTCATGGGTTCGTCCCCCATTCGCCTACATCCGCTCGCTGTTGAGCAGCCACCAGGTGCCGTTCAGGTAGGTCAAGCCGGTGTCCGCGGGCGCCCCAGGGGGTACGAGCCCCGAGGCGATCTGGACGTAGCTCCGCCCTCCGTCGTTGCTCTCGAACAGCAGGCCGTCCGCGCCGCCGGGGCCGCGCACCGATGCGACGACCCTGATCCGTCCGTCGGGCAGGGTGGTGCCGCCCCACGGGAAGGTCGCGGAGTTCGGGAAGACCGAGTTGTCTGCGGCCACGAACGTCAGTCCGTCCGTCGACGTGGCGTGCTGGGCGGTGCCGCCCCTGTCGACCCACATCGACCAGCCGCTGGCGGTCCGCACGACGGTCGGGTCGAACACCATCGTGCCCGCGTCGAAGGCGACTCCGCCGTCATAGGTGAAGACGATGCCGTTCGTGGCGCCGGTGGTCGACGTCGCGGAGTAGATCTTGCTCGGCCCTCCGCGGCTCATCATCCAGTAGAGGCGGATGCGCCCGTCGGACAGCTGCACGGCCGACGGGTCGACGCCCTGCGGCATGGACGTGGTGTCGATGCCGTCGATCCTGACGAGGTAGTGGGTGCGCACGCCGTTGCGGGTGACGGCGACGCCCATGACGTTGCCGTTCGCCCAGTCCTGGTAGTAGGCGTACAGCGCGCCATCCGACGCGGCGAGCAGGTTCGGTACCCCCGCCTGGTCCATCACCGCGTCGTTCCCGGCGAACGACGTCCCGTCGGTCGACGAGCGCAGCACGACGCGGACGATCGCGGGTCCCTCGGCGCCCGGGCGCATTGCGCCCACGGTGCGCGGCACGACGAGCGAGGCGAGCGGATCAGTTGCGCGGCGCCACGCGAGCCGCTTGCCCGACTTGGTGCACACGTACTGCACCTTCTTCACGGCGCGCACCGCGCCCTGCTTCGTGCATGGGCCCGTGGACGCCTGTGTGCCGTGGGCCGGCGGAGCGAAGAGCGCGGTGACGAAGAGGAGCGATGCGGCGAACGATCGGCGTGGCATGGAGCGAGCGTAGGTCGGAGGGGGTGCGGTCGGCGTCGAAGGACGCAGCCGGAGACGAGCGACGGGTATGGTGCGCGTGCAGGTCGAGGCACGGAGTGTCAGAGGAGGGTGCGCGGTGCTGGCAAAGGTGTCGTTCTGGTGGATCGTGGTCATCCATGCGTCGATCGGCGCGATTGGCGTGGTGCTCGGACTCTCCGGCCTCGTCTTCGGATCGGGCGACGGATCCCTCGACATCACGGCGGTCCTCTCGGGCGGGATCGCCCTGTTCGCCCTTGCCGGTCTGGTGGCGTGCACGCCGGCACTCGTCATGCTGCGGCGTGAGCTGACCGGTGCGGCGCCGCGGGGCTCGATCGGCACGGTCGCGGCACTCGCGCTGCCCATTGTCCTGTTCCTGCTGCCGATCCTCGGTGACTATCGGTTCTGGGTTGCCGTCGGCGCGATGGCATCGGTCGTTCCGCTGGTGCTGACGGTGGTGTCGGCGATCCGTCGCACGGCCACCCGCGGCTGACCGACCACGGCGTCAGTCCGCCGGAGCCGCCTGGACGTGACGGGCCGTGCGACAGCCCGTTGCTATGACGCACCCATGAATCCGACCCGGTCGACCGCTCGAACGATCGTCGCGGTGCTGGTCATCGTTGTGCTTGCACCGCTCGGTCTCGCATGCGGTCTGATGGCGGCGCTGTTTCTCGCCGACCAATTCCTCAGTGGCTGGATCCCTGGTCGGTGGTTCTCCTCGTCGGCCGCCGATTGGGTGTTCGGTGCGGG
>JAGWXX010000108.1 GCA_018969685.1 Acidobacteriota bacterium
CTCCGTCCCCGTGCTGCGGCGGAGCCTCCCGCAGGCCCGGCACCGCCCGACGCCTCGCCACGCAGGGCGCGGTCGTAGTCGAGCCGGCGCCCCGGGTCGGACAGCACGCGCCACGCCTCGGTGATGGCCGCCGAGTCGCCGTCGTCGCGCCCGCCGCGCGCATCGGGGTGGGCCGCCTTGATCCGCGCCCGGTACGCACGGCGCACCTCGTCGGCAGGTGCCGACGGCGCGACGCCGAGGACCTCGTAGTGCGTCCGCCCCGCCACGCGGCTAGCGGCGCCGGCGGGGCTTGCGGGGCGCGCCAGACGGCCGCCGACCGAACGTGCCGATGGCCAGCACCGCGACGCTGAAGAACAGCACCATGCTCGCCAGCACGTTGATCTGCGGGGAGATCTCCACGCGCGACGCGCCGTAGATGTAGATCGGGAACGACTGCACCGGCCCCGAGTTGAAGAACGTGATGATGAAGTCGTCGATCGACAGTGCGAAGGCCAGCAGGGCCGCCGCCATGATGCCCGGCAGCACCAGCGGGAACGTCACCCGCCAGAACGTGCGCGCCGGCGTGGCGCCGAGGTCCTGCGCCGCCTGCTCGAGCGTCCAGTCGAAGCCCCTGATGCGCGCCCGCACCGTGAGCGCGACGAAGCTCACCTGGAACATGACGTGCGCGATGATGATCGTGACGAAGCCGAAATCGACGAAGGTCTGGTTCAGGAACAGCGTCGCGAGCGAGGACCCCAGCACGATCTCGGGGGCCGTCAGCGGCAGCACGAGGAACAGGTTGAAGCCCGACGACCCCTTGAACGAGTAGCGCGACAGCGCGAGTGCGATCATCGAACCGAGCGCCGTCGCCACGAGCGTCGAGATGCCCGCGATGCGGAGGCTCACGAGGAACGCCTCGGTGAGCTGCGGCTTGGCGAACGGGTTCAGCCAGTTGTCCAGGGTGAACCGCTGCCAGATGATGTTGAACTTGCCGCGCGGCTCGTTGAAGCTGAACGCCACGATGAACGCGATCGGGGTGAAGAGGTAGATCAGGCCGAAGACGGCCACGAGGTTGACCAGCTGCCGGCCGACCTTCGTCCGCGAGGGGGTCACGCCAGGTCCTCCGTGCCGAAGAACCTCGTGTAGAGCAGCACGAGCGACGCGATGCCCACCATCAGCACCGCTGCCATCGCCGAGGCAACCGGGTAGTTGTTCTGCCGCAGGAACTGGTCCTGGATCGAGTTGCCGATCATCGTCGTGTTGGGGCCGCCGAGGAACTGTGCGTTGATGAAGTCGCCGGCCGCGGGGATGAACGTCAGCAGCGTCCCCGCGAACACGCCCGGCGCCGAGAGCGGCAGCACCACCTTGCGGAAGGCCCCCGCCGCCGTCGAGTACAGGTCGTTCGCGGCGCTCACGAGGCTGTGGTCGATCTTCTCGAGGCTCACGTAGATCGGCAGCAGCATGAACGGCAGGAAGTTGTACGTGAGGCCGCCGATCACCGCCGAGGGCGTGTTCAGCAGCCGGCCGTTGTCCATGATCTGCAGCCACTCGAGCACCGGCACCAGCCCCACCGTGCGCAGGGCCGAGACCACGATCCCCTCGTCGGAGAGGATCGACGTCCACGCGATCGTCCGGATCAGGTAGCTCGTGAAGAACGGCACCACCACGAGGCCGAGGAGCGCGCTCTTGTACTTCCCGCCGCGGAACGCGATCACGTAGGCGACCGGGTACCCGATCAGGATCGTGAGCAACGTGGCCACGGCCGCGTAGAGGAACGCGCGCTCGAACTGGCCGCCGAAGTCGGTGAACGCCGTCCGGTAGTTCTCGAACGCCCACGCGAAGTCGTAGTCGACCGAGAAGCGGCTCGCCTTCGTCGACAGCGAGATGCGCAGCAGCGACCACACCGGCGCAAGGAAGAACAGCGCGAGCCACAGCATCCCCGGCTTCAGCAGGCCGTACGGGGCCAGCAGCCTCCGTGCGTGCGGTCCGCCGACGGCGGCAAGGCCGAGCGTGCCGCCGATCGTCAGCAGCAGCACCACGACCACCACCGAGGCCATCGGCCCCGACACCCACTTGCCACCCAGTGCCACCAGGCACACGGACGACAGCAGGATCGCCCCGAGGCCGACGCGGTCCGCCACGGTCGCGACGCGAGGGAGGCGCCGCGCGCCCCCGTCCGTCATGACCTCCGTGGCGGCCGTCACGGCGCCGGAGCCCCTACGCGCCGGTGATCTCGGAGAACGCCGCGTCGAACTCGGCCTCGACGTCCTCGGAGAGGTTCGCGAAGGCGCGGAGACGCTTGTTCATCTCGTCGTCGGGGAAGAGCAGCGTGCTCTCGGAGAGCGACGCGATCGCCGGATCGGGATTCGCCGCGAGGATCTCGCGCACTCCCTTCACCGGCGACATGTACTGCACGGACGCGGTGATCTGTGCGGCCTGCTCGGGGTCGTAGACGAAGTCCATCCACTTCGCCGCGTTCGCCGCGTTCTTCGCGCCCTTCGGCACCACCATCACGTCGGCCCAGCGCGTGCCGCCCTCCTCCGGGATCACGAACCGCACCGCCTCGGAGTCCTTGCTGAGCTGCACGACGTCGCCCGACCAGCCGATGCACGCGGCGAAGTTGCCGTTGGCGAGGTCGTCGAGGTAGTCGTTGCCGGTGAAGGCGCGGATCTGGCCGTCGGCCTTCGCCTTGGCGATCTTCTCGAACGCCACGGCTGC
>JAGWXX010000046.1 GCA_018969685.1 Acidobacteriota bacterium
TCGAGCATCGCGCGGGCGCCGTCCTCGTAGTCGACCGTCACGAACGCGTTGTCGAGGATGTCGGGCGTCCGGCCGCCATACCGCTCGTCGAGGTGGTTGACGTCCTGCGCCCCGCTCGCGTACACCCGCACGGGCCTGCTGCCCACGACGAGGTTCATCAGGTCGAAGAAGTGGCAGCACTTCTCGACGAGCGTGCCGCCGGTGTTCTCGTTGAACCGGTTCCAGTCGCCGACCTTGCGGAGGAACGGGAACCGGTGCTCGCGGATCGCCACCATCCGCACGCGGCCGATGGCGCCGTCCGCCACCGTCCGACGGAGCACCTCGACCGGCGGCATGTACCGGTACTCGAGGCCCACCCACGTGATCGCCGTCCTCCGCGACGCGGCACCGACGACCGCGAGGCAGTCCGGCACCGTCGTGCACAGCGGCTTCTCGACCAGCACGGCGACGTCGGTGGCGAGCACGTCGTCGAGCACCGCACGGTGGGTGTGGTTCGGCGATGCGACGATGACCGCGTCGACGAGACCCGACGCGAGCAGGTCGCGGTGGTCGCTGAACTCGGCCGGACGGTGCGCCGTGCCGGCGAGCACGTCGCGCGCCCAGCCGATCGACGACTGGACCGGGTCGCTCACTGCCGCGATGTCGGCGCCGCCGTGCGCCACGAGGTTGCGGAGGTGCTCGCACCCCATCATCCCGGTGCCGATGACGCCGACGCGGATGCCCATGGCGGCGCCGAGCCTAGGCAGGCGCGACGGAGCGACGACCCGGGAGCGTCACCAGCCGCGCACGTCACCGAGCACCGCGGCGGCGAGCTCGGGCAGGTCGTCGGCGATGAGACCGGCCGGCGCGCGACGCGCCGCCTCGGCGTGCACCCACGCCGCCGCGCACGCCGCACCGAACGGCGCCATGCCCTGCGCGCACAGCCCGAGGATGATGCCCGCGAGCACGTCGCCCGACCCCGCCGTCGCCAGGGTGGGTGGCGCGGCGCGGTTGACGACCACCCGACCGTCCGGTGCCGCGACCGCCGTGTCACGCCCCTTCAGCAGCACGACCGACCCGCTGCGCGCCGCGGCGGCCGCGGCCCGCTCGACGTGGTCACCGACGAGCGACTCGGCGGGGAACACCCGGGCGAACTCCCCCGCGTGCGGCGTCAGCACGCACCTCGCGTGCAGCATCGCGAACAGCTCCGTCGGGTCGTCCTCGAACGACGTGAGCGCGTCGGCGTCGAGCACCGCGGGCCGTCCGCTCTCGAGCGCCGCCGAGACCAGGCCGCGCGTCGCCGCACCGACCCCGGCACCCGGACCGATGAGGACGGCCGACGTACGCGGGTCGGCGAGCAGCGCGGCGAGCGCGTCCGGGCCATCCACGGCCCGCACCATGATGCTCTCCACCGAGGCGAGGTAGGACTCGAGCGCCGACGGCGCGCACGCGATGACCGTTGCGCCCGCACCGCTTCGCGCGCACGCACGCGCGGCGAGGCGCGCGGCGCCTGTCACGGGATGGCCACCGACGACGACCGCGAGTCCGCGCGTGTACTTGTGGGTCGACGGGCCGATCGTCGGAAGGGACGACCGCCACAGCGACGGCTCGTCGTCGACGGGCACGGCACCCATCAGGCCGCGGTCAGCCGGTGACGAGGTCGTGTCCGCCCGACGCGGCGGCCGCCTCGGGCGTCTGCAGGTCGGTGACGTCGGTGAAGCCCTGCGCCATCATGAACTGCACCGCCACCTGCGAGCGACCGCCGCTGTGGCAATAGACGCCGTACGACGCCGTGCGGTCGAGTGCGAGCACGTCGTCGACGAAGGAATCGGATCGGATGTCGAGGTTGCGTGCACCCGGCACGTGGCCGCCGGCGTACTCCTCGGGGGTACGGACATCGAGGAAGATCCTGCTCATTGGCGCGAGTCTATACCCCACTGGGTATCTGCTGAATCGCTACCGGCCGCCGAAGGTCGGCCGTCGAGATCGGCCGCCGACGGAGCTACGGCGAGATCATGCAACAGGATGCCCACCTCGTCGCCGACGGCGAATCCCTGCCACTCCCTCGAGCCGACGACCGCACGGATACGGGTACTGGCCGACGACCTCCCGGATTGATCCGCGGAAGATGTCGCGTCAAGGCTCAACGGGTCCACCTCCACCGTCACGAAGGGTCCTGCGAACGACACCGACGCGACCCTGCAGGGTATTCCGCGCACCTCGCCGGCACGGACGATCACCACCGACTCGGGTCGAACCAACGCCGTCACGACCTTGCCACGGGCTGCGTTCGTCGGCAGCGGCAACCGTTGTCCGCCGACGTCCACCGTCGCTCCGTCGACGACGGTCGCACGCACCGAATTCATCTGGCCGATGAACGACGCGACGAACGGCGTCGTCGGGGCACGGTAGACGTCGCGCGGCGAGCCGACCTGTTCGATCCGTCCACCGTGCATCACGACGACGCGATCCGAGATCGAGAGCGCCTCCTCCTGATCGTGCGTCACGAAGAGCGCGCTGAATCCCTGCTCCACCTGGAGCGCGCGGATCTCGGCGCGAAGCTCGACCCGAACCTTGGCATCAAGCGCGCTCAACGGCTCGTCGAGGAGCAGCACCCTCGGCCTCACGGCGATTGCGCGGGCGAGCGCGACGCGCTGCCGCTGTCCCCCTGAGATCTGGTGCGGGTAGCGGGATGCGAGCTCGGGGATCCGGAGCAGCGCGAGCGCATCCTCCGCCTCTTCCGCCGCGGCGCGCTTCGCCACGCCACGCACGCGCAAGCCGAAGGCGACGTTGTCGGAGACCGTCAGATGGGGAAAGAGGCTGTAGTCCTGAAACACCATGCCAAGACCGCGCCGATCGGGCGGCAGGTTCGTGACGTCGACGCCGTCGATCACCACGGTGCCGGCGTCGGGTTGCTCAAGGCCGGCCGCGATTCGCAGCGCCGTCGTTTTCCCGCACCCGCTCGGCCCGAGCAAGGTGACCATCTCGCCCGCACCGAGCTCGAGGTCGACGCCGTCGACGGCTGCAACGTCGCCGAACCGCTTCGACACGCCGTGCAGCCGGAGCCGCGACTCACCCATGGTTTCCTCCTCCATCCGGCGACTATCCCGCGACCGTCGACACGCGCCCGACGCCCCTCGACAGCCGATTGACCAGCGCGAACACCAGCGTGGTGCCGATCATGAGGAGGAGACCGATCGCAAAGGTCGCCTGCACGTCCGCCCCCCTCGACTCGGAGAGGTAGAGCGGCACCGTGTACTTGAGCAGCAGCGACGCCACCGTGAACTCGCCGAACACCACCGCAACCGTGAGGAACGCGGCGCCGAGCACTCCAGGCAGGACGTTCGGCACGATGACGCGCAGGACCGTCGTGGTCCAATTCGCGCCAAGCGTCCGCGACGCCTCGACGATGGTACGGAGATCGATGGAACGGAGCGAGGCGTCGATCGACCTGAAAGTGAACGGCATCGCCAACAGGACGTAGAAGGGAGCGAGGCTGTAGGGCGACGCGAGGAACCACGGCGCCGTCTCGCGCATCACCCGTGCGGCACCGACCACGAGGGCAATCGGCGGAACGACGTACGGGAGGATCGTCATCGTCTCCACCACGTCCCGAAGGTGTCGCAGATGGAGGTGGACCAGCACCGTCGTCGGCACCATCAGGAGGGTTCCCAGGACCACCGTCACCACGGAGATCCGGCCGCTCAACCAGAGCGCGTCGAGGAACCGCGGATTGGAGAGGCCGGCCCACACCGGGCCGAGGGACCATCCGTCGAGGGCCGTCGTCCACCCCAATCTCGCCACCGGCACGCGCTGCAGGGCGAACCTGGCCAGCGCCAACATGGGGAGCAGGTAAAAGGCCCCGACGACGGTCAGAACCGCCCATGCCCAACCCCGACGCGGCGTCACGAGCGCCACCGCTCGGAACGCCGTCGCAACAGGACATTTGCCGACATCGCCGCGGCCATCACGACGATCATCCACGCCGCGAGGGCATAGCCGAGGTTCGCCTTGCCGGTGATCGTCTCGCCCTGGAGGAAGAACCGGATCTGCACGGAGACCAATCGCGACGCGCCCGACGAGAGCGCATATGCGGTCGCATACGCGGCGAAGGCGTTGGCGAACAACAGGACAACGCCGCCGAGGAATGCCGGCGCCAGTATCGGCCCACCTACGCGCAGCCAGTACTGCGACGGCGTCGCGCCATGGACGACGGCCGCCTCGCGCACCTCGCGCTTGAGGCCGTCGATCGCCGGCAGCATCACGATCGTCATCAGGGGGATCTGGAAGTAGAGGTACACGACGACGATGCCGGCGAAGCTGGACATCTTGAAGCCCATGGCATTGAGGTCGATGCCTGCGCCGGCTAGCAGCTTCGTGTAGAGACCCTGGAATCCGAGCGACGCGACGAAGGCGAAGGCCAGCGGAATGCCGCCAAGGTTCGCAGCCACGGCCGAAAAGCCCGTCACCGTGTTGCGAAGCCCCCGACGGTGCCCGAGTGCGACGACGGCCGCAGCGACCAGCGTGCCGAACACCGCGCCAAAGGTCGAGGTGATCGCCGAGAGCCTGATGCTCTCGATGATCGTCCTGCCGTACTGACCGGAGACCGCCTCAAGCAGCGCAGGACGGCTGCCGTCACGGACGGGTTGGGCGGCGGATACGACAACACCCACCGCCGGCCACACGAGGAACACACCGAGGAACGCCGCAAACGGCGCGAGGCCGACCGGGAGCCGGCCCAGCGCGCGGCGGAACGCCAAGCGGGGGGTGCGCCCATCGGACGCACCCCCCACCATGGCAGCAACCGGCGTCACGGACACCGACCGACTCCTCTGGAACCTTCGCCGTCTACTTGTCGGCGACCTTCGGGCCCCACTCCTTGGCGAGCACTTCCTTCGCCGCCGTGATCTGGGCCGGCGTCGGGAACGTGATGCCCTGGATCAGCGCCGGATCCGGCAGGTTCGCCATCATCTCGTCGCTGACCTTGCCCGCGGCAACCAGCGCCTCGAACCGGGCCGGGATCGCACCGCCGACGATGTAGCCGAGCGCACCCTCGTCGCTGATGATGTGGTCGATCCACAGCTTCGCAGCGTTGGGGTTCGGGCTGCCCTTGACTGCACCCTGCTGGTAGTAGCCGCCATAGACGCCATCGGATGGAACCTTGATCGAAAGCGTTACGCCGTTCGACTCGAGCTGCGGGGCCAGGCCCGGATAGTTGTAGGTCCAGTCGAACCAGATCGGCGTCTCGCCTGAGATGACGGTCGCCTCGGTGACGTCGGAGGCAGCGAGGATTCCCTGCTCCTTCAGCTTCGCGAAGTACTCGATGCCCGGCATGATGTCGTCGAACGACCCGCCGTTGGCGAGCGAAGCAGCCATCACCGCAGCGAAGCCCGCACCAGACTCGCGCGGGTCGCCATTGATCGCGACCTTGCCCTCGTACTTCGGGTCGAGCAGGTCGGCGAACGACGTCGGGACTTCGGTCACGACCGTCGTGTTGGCGCCGATCGCCATGAGGCCGTAGTAGGCGGCAACCCAGTTGCCATTGGGGTCCTTCAGTACCTCGGGGATCTCGTCCCACGCGCAGGGCTTGAACGGCTCCCACAGGCCCTTCGCGTCGAACTCCTGCCCGATCGCCGGCGATACGTCGACGGCATCAGGCTGGTCCGGCTGTCCGGCCAGGGTCTCGACCGCGGTCAGCTCGTCGGCCGACGACGCGTCGGGGTTGGCGACGGGATTCTCGACGCCCTCGTACTTGGTGCGGAAGGCCTCGAGGATGCCCTTGTAGTTCGCCCAGTTGTCCGGAAGCGCGATCAGGTTGACCTTGCCCTCCGTCGTTGCGGCATCGACGATGGCCTGGTCGGGGCAGCCCGACGCGGCGACCGAGGTGTCGGCGCTGGTGGAATCGGGCGACTCATCGGACGACGAGCAGCCCGCCAGGACTGCGCCGAGCACGACCATGCCAGCGACACCCCGTATGGACAGTTTCTTTATGTGTGTGTTCAACATGCGATGAAGCCTGTCAGTGCACGGAAAACGGACGGTGACATCGCGCGTGCGCCGAGGCAAACAGTCACGGAATTCTTCACCTAGCCTCGCCGGAATGAGGATCCTCGTCGTGACCGCGCACCCCGACGACGTCGACTTCGGCGCGGGCGGCACCGTCGCGTCCTGGACCGACGAAGGACACCGCGTCGAGTACTGCCTCGTGACGCGCGGGGAGGCCGGCGGGTTCGATGCGTCGGTGCCCCGCGCCGAGGTCGGACGGCTCCGGCTCGACGAACAGCGCGCCGCCGCAGCCGTCCTCGGCGTCGCGGCGGTGCACGACCTCGGATTCTCCGACGGCGCGGTCGAACCGGGCCTCGCGCTGCGCCGCGAGATCTCCGCGATGATCCGCACGGTGAAGCCCGACCGCGTGCTGACCCAGTCGCCCGAGCGGCGATGGGACCGGGTGTTCGCCAGCCACCCCGACCACCTCGCCACCGGCGAGGCCACGATGTGCGCGGTCTACCCCGACGCACGCAACGAATTCGCGTTCCCCGAGCTGCTGCACGAGCGGGCGCTCGAGCCGCACACCGTCGCCGAGACGTGGGTGATGGGCGGGCCGTCGCCGCGGCACGCCGTCGACGTCACCGCGCAGTTCGACCGCAAGCTCGCCGCGCTGGAGTGCCACGCGAGCCAGCACCGCGATCCGGCAGGGATGCGGGAGCGGGTGTCGGCGTGGGGCCGCGCGATCGCCGAGGCGAACGGACTCGGCCCGGACCGGCTCGCCGAGGCGTTCCTCGTGGTCCCGACGGCGTAGGGACGAGGTCGACTAGGGCGCGACCGACGTCGTCGGCGACGTCGTGTCGCCCGGCGCAGCGGTGTCGGGCGGGATGGTGTCCGCGGGCACGGTGTCGACCGGCACGGTGGTGTCGGCCGGCACGGTGGTGTCGGCCGGCACGGTCTCGACCGGCGGCGGCTCGGTGGTCGTCGTGACGAACACCCAGCCGTCGGCGGGATAGCGGACCGGCTTGTCCGGCTGCGGCTGGGTCAGCCAGAACCCGAACGACACGACGAACACCGCGACGGCGAACCACGTCGACTTGCGGGGGCGCCTCCAGTAGCGGTTCATGCGGCGTCCTTCGCGGCCTGCAGCGCGAGCGCGATGCGGAGCCGGAGCTCGCGCTCGACCTTCCACTGCTGCACCGGCAGCGACCGTCCCGCGATGCGGACCCGCGAGTAGTCGGCGGTGATCTCCTCGAGTCCGAGGACCGCGGGCGCCTCGGTCAGCAGCGGCGCAAAGGCCTCGTCGGACGACAGCTCGGCGCACACGCGGGAGATCGTCGAGATCGACGCCGCGAGGTCCTCGGCGCGCGGCACGTCGACGGTGACGAGGACGCGCGACCAGTCGCGCGACATGTTCACGTTGTGGCGGAGCACGCCGTTGGCGACGCTGACGAGGTCGCCGTCGAACGTGCGGAGCTTGGTCACGCGCAGCGTCACCTCCTCGACGCGGCCCTCCACCCAGCCGACGATGCCGAGCGGACCGACGCGCACGATGTCGCCGACGCCGAATTGCCGCTCCGCGATGATGTAGATGCCGGCGATGACGTCGCCGACCATCTGCTGGGCGCCGAAGCCGAGGCCGGCGCCGACGATCGAGCCGAGGAACACGAGGGCCGACGACGGCAGGTTGAGGCGCAGCAGCACCGACGTGGTCGCCACGACCACGATGACGAAGCCCAGTCCCCAGCGCAGGGCGCCGAAGGCCGCGGCACGGTCGGCGCCCTCCCGCTGCACCGCGGGGTCGAGCGCCGTGCGCTGGCGCGAGCGAACCGCGTGGATCTGGTAGTCGGCGACGAACGCCACCAGGCGCATCAGGACGTACGAGCCCGAGACCGTCATCAGGATGACGACGAGGTCGGTGCGCAACCAGTCGGAGAACTGGTCGCGGCCGGTCTGGGCGGCCAGCCAGGCGAGCATCGTGGCCAGACTACGCCCGCCCGGCGCGGGGCAGCGGGCAGGCCGCGCTCAGGAGCGCACGGTCACGCGGCAGCCGAGCCGCGACGACGTCGGCGCCGCACCTCGACGGCCCACCGCGCGGCGGCCGCCACGATCGCCGCGACGACGACCCACTGCAGCACGCCGACCCACCGCTCGACCAGGTCCCACTGCGTGCCGAGCGCGGCACCCGCGCCGATCAGCGCCACGTTCCACACGGCACTGCCCGCCGCAGTGAGGAGCGTGAAGCGCACCGGTTCCATCCTGCGGAACCCGGCGGGGATGGAGACCAGCGACCGGACGAGCGGCACGCACCTGCCGACGAGCACCGCGACGTTCGCGCGACGGTCGAACCACTGCTCGGCCCGGTCGAGGTCGGACACCTTCACCCCGAACCACCGTCCCGCACGCGCGACGAACCGGTGCAGGGCCGCGTCGCCGATCAGCGCGGCGATGCCGTACAGGATCCACGCACCGGCGACGGACCCCGCCGTCGCGGCGCCGACCATGACGGCGACCGCGCCCCATCCATCCGGCTCGGCGACGAAGCCCGCGAACGGCAGGACGATCTCCGAGGGGATCGGCGGGAAGACGTTCTCCACGACGACGAGCAGCGCGACGCCGAGCGGACCCAGCGCGTCGACGACGTCGGTGACCCAGTTGGCGAGGCCGCCCAGCATCGGTGATCCGCGTCAGCCGCGTCAGCCGCGGCTGAGTTCCTTGCGGTTGCGGATCTTCGAGGCCCGGTAGTCCTTGTTCATCAGCGCGATCACGTCGATCGAGATCTCCTTCGGGCACGCCGCGGAGCACTCACCGTGGTTGGTGCACGAGCCGAAGTGCTCGTCCATCGCCTCGACCATGGCCTCGGTGCGGCTCAGCCGCTCGGCCTGGCCCTGCGGCAGCAGGTTGAGGTGCGCGAGCTTCGCCGCGGTGAACAGGTTCGCGGCGCTGTTCGGGCAGGCCGCGACGCAGGCGCCGCACCCGATGCACGCGGCGGCGTCCATCGATGCATCCGCCACCGTCTTCGGGACGGGGATGAGGTTCGCATCGGGCGCGCCGCCCGTCGGAGCGGTGATGAAGCCGCCCGCCTCGACGATGCGGTCGAAGGCCGACCGGTCGACCATCAGGTCCTTGACGACCGGGAAACCCGTCGCGCGCCACGGCTCGATGACGATCGTGTCGCCGCTGGAGAACGAGCGCATGTGCAGCTGGCACGTCGTCGTCGCCCGCTTCGGCCCGTGGGCGACGCCGTCGATCATCAGCGAGCACGTCCCGCAGATGCCCTCGCGGCAGTCGTGGTCGAACACCACGGCCTC
Organism: Acidobacteriota bacterium; assembly: GCA_018969685.1. Lineage (GTDB taxonomy): Bacteria > Actinomycetota > Acidimicrobiia > Acidimicrobiales > Ilumatobacteraceae > UBA3006. The sequence goes on from JAGWXX010000046.1 coordinate 9,276, forward strand.
CCTGCCCTCGCCGATGAGCCGCTCGTTGAGCACGTCGAGCATCTCGAGGAACGACGCCTCGTCGCTGATCTCGTCGATCACGTACGACTCGAACCGGCCCTTCGCATCGGGGCCGTCCTGGCGCCACACCTTCAGGGTCAGGTTCCGCAGGTGGCTCACTTGTAGCTCCTCGTCGCGAGATGGGCGTTCTCGAAGGTCAGTTCCTCGACGTGCCGCTTCGGCTGCATCGGGTCGCCGGTCCACTCCCAGGCCGCGACGTGGCAGAAACGGTCGTCGTCACGGAGCGCCTCGCCGTCCTCGGTCTGGTACTCGGCGCGGAAGTGCGCGCCGCAGCTCTCCTCGCGCGTGAGCGCGTCGCGGCACATCTGCATGCCGAGCTGGAAGAAGTCGTCCACGCGGCCCGCCTTCTCGAGCGTCTGATTGACGCCCTCGTCGGTGCCCGTGACCCGGAGGTCCTTCGTGAACTCGTCGTACAGCGCCGGCAGCTCGGAGAGCGCCTTCTCGAGGCCCTCGCGCGTGCGCTCCATGCCGCAATGGTCCCAGATGATGCGGCCGAGCTCGCGGTGGAACCAGTCCGGCGACCGGCTGCCCTTGCGCGACACGTATCCGGCGAAGCGCTCCCGCGCCTCCTGCTCGGCCTGGCGGAACGCGGGGTGGTCCGCACCGGGCACCGTCTTGCCCAACAGGGGGGCGAGGCCGTTGCTGATGGTCGACGGCAGCACGAAGTACCCGTCGGCGAGGCCCTGCATGAGCGCCGAGGCGCCGAGGCGGTTCGCACCGTGGTCGGAGAAGTTCGCCTCGCCCGCGGCGTAGAGCCCGGGCACCGTGGTGGCGAGCTCGTAGTCGACCCACAGGCCGCCCATCGTGTAGTGGGTGGCCGGGTAGATGCGCATCGGCATCGCGTACGGATCCTCGCCGGCGATGCGCTCGTACATCTCGAACAGGTTGCCGTAGCGCTCCTGCACCGTGTCGCGGCCGAGGCGCGAGATCGCGGCGGAGAAGTCGAGGTAGACGCCGTTCTTCAGCGGGCCGACGCCGTGCCCCTTGTCCACGAGCCGCTTCGCGGCGCGCGAGGAGATGTCGCGCGGCGCGAGGTTGCCGTACGACGGATAGAGCCGCTCGAGGTAGTAGTCGCGCTCGTCCTCGGGCACCAGGTGCGCGGGGCGGTCGTCGTCCGCCCGCCTCGGCACCCAGACCCGGCCGTCGTTGCGGAGCGACTCGCTCATCAGGGTCAGCTTCGACTGCGTCGGGTCGCTCTGGGGGATGCAGGTCGGGTGGATCTGCGTGTAGCACGGGTTGGCGAACATCGCGCCGCGCCGGTGCGCGCGCCACGCCGCCGTGACGTTCGAGTTCATCGCGTTCGTCGAGAGGAAGAACACGTTGCCGTAGCCGCCGGTGGCGAGCACGGTGGCGTGCCCCGCGTGCGACGAGATCTCGCCCGTCAGCAGGTCGCGCACGACGATGCCGGCGCAGCGGCCGTCGACGACGACCGTGTCGATCAGCTCGGTCCGGTTGAACAGGCGCACGCCGCCGAGCCCGATCTGGCGCGCGAGCTGCTGGTACGCGCCGAGGAGGAGCTGCTGCCCCGTCTGGCCGCGCGCGTAGAACGTGCGCGACACCTGCGCACCGCCGAAGCTGCGGTTGTCGAGCATGCCGCCGTACTCGCGGGCGAACGGCACGCCCTGCGCGACCATCTGGTCGATGATGTCCACCGACACCTGGGCGAGCCGGTACACGTTGGCCTCGCGCGAGCGGAAGTCGCCGCCCTTGATGGTGTCGTTGAAGAGCCGGTCGACCGAGTCGCCGTCACCCTTGTAGTTCTTCGCGGCGTTGATGCCGCCCTGCGCGGCGATCGAGTGCGCGCGGCGCGGCGAGTCGTGGAAGGTGAACAGGTCGACCTGGTAGCCGAGCTCGGCCAGCGTCGCCGCCGCCGAGGCGCCCGCGAGGCCGCTGCCGACGACGAGGATGCGGAAACGGCGCTTGTTGTTCGGGTTGACCAGCTTCGCCGTCGCCTTGTACGCGTCCCACTTGTCGGCGAGCGGCCCCCCGGGGATCTTCGCGTCGAGCGCCGTCATCACTTCACCACCCCGCTCAGGACCGCGATCGGAAACGACACGTTGCCCACGACCACGACGGCCGCGAACCCCGAGGCGAACCACTCGCGCCAGCGGTTGAAGCGCGGGTTGTTCCACCCCAGCGACTGGAAGATGCTCCACGCCCCGTGCCGGAGGTGCACGCCCAGCAGGAGGTTCGCCACGATGTAGAACGCGGCCACCACCGGGCGGTCGAGGCTGCGGACCACGTTGGCGTGCACCTGCTCGCGGACGAACTCGCCCTCCGCGCCGACGGTGTTGACCGTGCCGAACGTGAGGTCGGCGAGGTGCCACGCGATGAACGCCAGGACCACGAGCCCCGTCCAGCGCATCGACCGGCTGGCGAAGTTGGCGACCTGGTAGTCGCGCGGGCCCTGGTAGCGCACGGCGCGGGCGTGGCGGTTGAGCCGCGTCAGCGACCACGCCGCGTGGAGGTGCAGGATCAGCATCGCGACGAGCCCGCTGCGCAGGATCCACAGCACCGACTCCTTCGGTGCCAGCGGGTACAGCAGCCTCTTCAGGAACTCGGCGTAGTGGTCCAGCGACTCGGCGCCCTGGTACATCTTCAGGTTGCCGATCATGTGAAAGAGGACGAAGCCCATCATCGCGATGCCCGAGACGGCCATCGCGTACTTCTTCCCCACCGCGGTGGAATAGAGGTCGAGCAGGAACGGGCGCCGGCGGGGCCGGCGGGATGCGGTCGCGGTGACCGGCTCCCGTCGCGTGCCCGCGGCCCGGGGAGATGCCGTCGTGGTCATGCGGTGACGGACGCTACTTCCCTGCCCCGACGGAGGACGAGACGGCTCGGGGGGTTTCGCCCCTCGGCGCGGCGATTCTCTACACTCACTCCGTTCAGTTCCCCAGGGACCGCCGGACCAGGCGGGAATCCCCGACCGAGTGGAGACCACGTTGACCACGATCCTCGCATCCGAAGGCGGCTGGCAGGAGTTCACCCTCCGCAACGGCGAATGGGTGGTGCTGGCCCTGTCGGGCCTCGCCGCGCTCGTCGCCCTGGCCGTCGGCTGGTACCTCGCCGTCGACGTCATGAAGCGCGACCAGGGCACCCCGAAGATGCGGCAGATCGCCGTGGCGATCCAGGAGGGTGCGTGGGCCTACCTGCGCCGCCAGTTCCTGACGATCGCCGTGATCCTCGTGCCGGTGGGGGCCATCGTCTACTTCACCTCCACGGAAATCATCAACGAGGGCACCGGAGAGGTCGCCTTCTCCCAGGCCCAGTCCGGCCTGTGGCGCACGGTCGCGTTCCTCCTGGGCTGCGTCGCCTCGGGCCTCACCGGCTACATCGGCATGACGCTGGCCACCCGCGGCAACGTCCGCACGGCCGCAGCCGCCCGCCGCGGCTCGATGAGCAAGGCCCTCAACGTGGCCTTCCGCACCGGCGGCGTGGCCGGCATGTTCACCGTCGGCCTCGGCCTGCTGGGCGCGACCGCGATCATTGCGATCTTCCAGAACAGCTCGTCGGCGATGCTCGTGGGCTTCGGCTTCGGCGGCTCGCTCCTCGCGCTGTTCCTGCGCGTGGGCGGCGGCATCTTCACCAAGGCGGCCGACGTGGGCGCCGACCTGGTGGGCAAGGTCGAGGCGGGGATCCCCGAGGACGACCCCCGCAACCCGGCGACCATCGCCGACAACGTGGGCGACAACGTCGGCGACTGCGCCGGCATGGCCTCGGACCTCTTCGAGAGCTACGAGGTCACCCTCGTCGCCGCGATCATCCTCGGCGTCGCCGCGTTCGCCTCGGTGGGCATGAACCCGGCGCTCGGCCTCGTCTTCCCGCTGGCCGCACGCGCCATCGGCGTGATCGCCTCGATCATCGGCGTGTTCAACGTGCGCGCCACGCCGGCTGACACCTCGGCGATGGAGCCGATCAACCGCGGCTTCCTCTCGGCGAGCATCGTCACCGTGCTGGGCACCCTCGCCCTCGCGCTCGCCTACATCGGCAACCCGGCGAAGGGCACGACCCAGCCGTTCGCGGAGAACGCGGTGGGCCTGTCGAACATCGGCTGGCGCGTCTTCGGCGCCGTGGTCATCGGCCTCGTGCTCGCCCAGGTGCTGAGCCGCCTCACCGAGTACTTCACCGGCACCGAGCACGGCCCGGTGAAGGAGATCGCCGAGTCGGCCAAGACCGGCCCCGCCACCGTGGTGCTCTCCGGCACCTCGTCGGGCCTCGAGTCGTCGGTGTACGCGATCATCTGCATCGCCGTCGCGCTCGGCTCGACCATCTGGATGGGCGGCGGGAACCTGATGTTCTCGCTCTACCTCGTCGCCCTGTGCGGAATGGGCATGCTGGCCACCACCGGCGTCATCGTGTCGGAGGACACCTTCGGCCCGGTGTCGGACAACGCCGCCGGCATCGCCGAGATGGCGGGCGAGCTGGAGGGCGACACCCGCAAGGTGCTCGTCAGCCTCGACGCCGTGGGCAACACCACGAAGGCCGTCACCAAGGGCTTTGCGATCGGCTCTGCCGTCATCGCGGCCGTGGCGCTCTTCTCGTCGTACATCGAGACCATCGCCAAGGAGCTGGGCATCGAGAAGGCCATCAGGGCCGCGCTCGGCGAGGGCGAGATCTACGACCCGAACTCGATCTTCCGTCAGGTCGAGACCCAGATCAACGTCGCGGACGTCAAGACGTTCATCGGCCTGCTCATCGGCGGCTCGGTGGCGATGATGTTCTCGGCACTGGCAATCCGTGCGGTGGGCCGCACGGCCGGCGTGGTCGTGCAGGAGGTCCGCAACCAGTTCGCTGACGGCAAGATCATGCGCGGCCAGAAGAAGCCGGACTACGCGCCGGTCATCGACATCTGCACCCGCGCCTCGCTGCGCGAGCTCGCCACCCCCGCCCTGCTGGCGGTGCTGACCCCCGTGATCGTGGGCTTCGGCATCGGCTACCTGGCCCTCGGCGCGTTCCTCGCGGCGATCATCCTCACCGGCCAGCTGATGGCGAACTACCTCAGCAACGCCGGCGGCGCGTGGGACAACGCGAAGAAGTACATCGAGGACGGCCACATGGGCGGCAAGGGTTCCGAGGCGCACAAGGCCGCGGTCATCGGCGACACCGTCGGCGACCCGTTCAAGGACACGGCCGGCCCGGCGCTCAACCCGCTGATCAAGGTGATGAACCTCGTGTCGCTGCTGATCCTCCCCGCGATCATCAACATGCGCAACGACGACACCCGCTTCGTCATCGCGGGCGCCGCACTGCTCGTGCTGATCGGCGCCATCGTGTTCTCAAGCCGGTCGCAGCAGTCCCTGGGCGGCGCGGACAACGCGAAGAAGGCCGCCGCGCCCGCGAAGAAGGCCCCGGCGAAGCGGGCGGCCGCCAAGAAGGCTCCGGCGAAGAAGGCGATCGCCACCACCGCACGGAAGCGTGCAACGCGTTAGGTACCTCGGTTCGCAGTGGCTGGCGGCGGTCGCAGAGGCCGTCGCCAGCAGCGAACGCCTGCAGGTGCTCGCCGGTGACCACGAGATCGGCCTGACCCAGGTCGTCACCGGCGCGCCGCACGGCGACGTGACCTACCACCTGCAGGTCGCCGGCGGACGGGCCGCGATCGGCGAGGGGCCGGCCGAACCCGAGCACGTGCGGTTCACCGAGCGCTGGGAGACCGCCGTCGCCGTCGCCACCGGCGCGGTGAATCCGCAGGAGCCGTTCCTCAACGGCGACATCGTCTTCACCGGCGACCACGAGCGCCTCGTGCGCGCCGGCGAGCTGTTCGCGGAGATGGACGCCGCGTTCGAGTCGGTGCGCGGGCTGACCGACTACGCCTGATCCGGGGCGGTCTCCGACCGCCCCGGACCCGATCAGACGAAGCGGTGCAGCCGCAGGCGCAGGCCGAGCAGCACGCCGGCCACCAGTGCGGCGGCGAACGCCCAGCCCGACAGCGCGAACGCCTGGGTGCCCGACAGCAGGACGCCGACCGTGCACCCGAGCGCGGTCATCGAGCCCCAGCCCAGCAGCACGCCGCCGAGCGCACCGGATGCGCCGCCCCGCAGCGTCGGCCGGACGACGCGGAAGCGGCCTCCGCCGAGCGCCGAGGCGAGCGACGCGGCGACGAGTCCGATGACGAGCCACCCGTTGTTGGTGATGGCCGTGGACACGGTGCCGACGCAGCCCTTCAGGACGTCGATGCCGTGCAGCACCTCGGGCAGCGCACCGCGGCCGTCGAGGAACGTCCGCGACACGGTGCTCAACTGCGACGTCACGCCGAGCGGCGCGATGCGCAGGTAGGCGATGGTGCCGACGACGCCGACCACCGCGCCCGTCGCGACCGGCGACCAGCGCCGCACCATCGCGCGCTCCCACAGCTCGCGCAGCGATGCACCCGTTCGCTCCGCGGCCCCCACGGGCGCCGGCTGCGGGGCGGCGCCGTCCTGGACGCGGTCGAGGCGCACCGTCAGCACGGCCAGCGCACCCGTGACGACGAGCGTGGCGACCAGCGCACCGCCGTAGCCCCACCACCGCGGCAGCCACCACGCCGGGCTCTCCGTCACGAACCGCAGGTAGAGCCTGTTCCACGTGAGGAACCCGAGACCGAAGCCCACCAGCGACCCGGCGAGCGCGGGGAGCCCGCGCAGGTCGCCCTGGCCGAGCCGGTAGAGGTGCCCGCTGATGCACGCGCCCGAGAGCACCATGCCGACGCCGAACGCGAACGCACCCGCGACGAGCGGCACGCTGACCGGCGAGATGTGCGCCAGCGGGGGCAGGCCCTCGCCGCGCGGGTTCGGCAGGTAGAGACCGAACACGACGGCGTGCCCGATCGCACCGACCGCCACCGCCGTCAGGATCGACAGCAGCGGCGCGGTATTGCGGTGCTCGAACGCGTCGCGGAAGATGCAGAAGAAGCAGAATCGGCCGCGCTCGAACGCGATCCCGAGCGACGCGCCGATGAGCAGCGACACCGCGGGCGACTGGTCGCCGTCGCGCACCGCCGAGAGCACGAACGCCCCGGCGACGACGAGCGCCGCCACCGCGGCGGCCGCGGCGGCACGGGGCGACGACCACGCGGAGTTGGCGCCCCGGGACGGACCCGGGGCGCCAACCTCCAGCGAGGAGACG
>JAGWXX010000047.1 GCA_018969685.1 Acidobacteriota bacterium
CGGTGAGGCTGTAGGCGAGCTTGACGCCTTCCTCGGCCGACGCGTAGGTGGCGAAGACGAACAGGAGTCCGCCGGCCATGCTGAAGTTCTTCAGGAGGGCGATCATCTCCATCTGCTTCGCCTGCGGGTCGGTCTCGCCCCAGAAGGCGTGCATCTTGAGCGCCATCACGATCGACATGGCGGCGAGCACGACGGCGCCGAGGTCCGCCCACGCGCCGAGGATGACGGACAGGCCGCCGAGGGCGAGCAGGATGCCCGAGAGGACGACCGAGGCCTTCGGCGCCGGGACCTTCTTGAACTGGGCGTACCCGGTCATCGCACCGATCTTGGTGAGGTGGTTGATGCCGGACAGCAGGAACATGGCGGCGAGGAGGATCCTCCCGACCAGGGTGACGACGTCCATGTGGACTCCTTCATGGTAGGCCGCCGCAGGAGCGGCGGATGTTGGCCTCGGCGGCAGCACCGCTTTGGGCGCCCGATCAGGCGCGGCGGCACCGTAGCATCCTGATAGTTGACCGCGCAACTATTTCCCCGCCGCGCCTAGAATCGGCGCGTGGCAGCTCCTCGGTGGCTCGACGACGCGGAGATGTCCGCGTGGCGGACGTTCATCACGACCACCAACGACCTCGTCCGGGCGATCGAGCGCGACCTCGGTCCGTTCGGCCTCGGCTTCGGCGACTACCAGTTGCTCGTGGTGCTGTCCGAGTCGCCCGACCGGCGGATGAAGATGTGCGACCTCGCCGACGTGCTGCGCCTGTCGCGCGGCGGATTGACGCGGCGGATGACGGGCGTGCTCGGTGCGGGGCTCGTCGAGCGGGTACCCGACGACGAGGACGGCCGTTCGGCGTGGGCGCACCTGACGCCCGAGGGGTTCGCACTGCTGCGCCGCGCCGCGCCCGTGCACGTGCGCAGCGTGCGCGCGCGGATGATCGACCTCCTCACGCCTGCCGAGATCCGCGCGATCGGATCGGCCTTCGCCAAGGTCGCGCGGCGCCTGGACGACGAGCAACGGGGCGAGGTGGCGTGAGCGAGGAGCGGGTGGCCGACCTGGGTTCGGCCCGCCGGCGAAGCCCCCGACGTGCCCCCGACCTCGACGCCGTCGTCAGGCAGCCCGTCGAGGTCCGCTGGAACCGCGTCACGGTGCGTGCCGCTGCGCGCCACCGACCTGCGCTCTGGGCCGAGCTCGGCAGGTTCCAGGAGCGGATCGATTCGTCCATCGCCGATTGGAGTGCCCCCCGCTAGGCGACTGCTGGGACGCCGCCGGCCCGGCGGAACGGCCGATTCCGCGGCACGGCTAGGGTTGCACCGGTCATATATCAGCGGCCTATCACGGGGGAACCATGGCGCTTGCAGAGCGGTTGAGCAGGCTGGGTACGGAAACGGCGTTCGCGGTCTCGTTGGCGGCGGCGGAATGGGGCGCCAAGGGCAACACCATCTATCCCTTCCACCTCGGCGACCTCAATCTGCCGACGCCGGGCAACATCGTCGAGGCGATGGACAGGGCCATCGCCGACGGCAAGACGGGCTACTGCCCGGCCGCGGGCATCGCGCCGCTGCGGGAGGCCCTCGCCGAGGACACCGGCGCGCGCCGCGGGCTGCGGTACGAGCCGTCGCAGGTGGTGGTGCAGCCCGGCGGCAAGCCGGTGATCACGAAGTTCATCCAGGCCGTGATGAACCCCGGCGAAGAGGTGCTGTACCCGAACCCCGGATACCCGATCTACGAGAGCCAGATCGAGTACTTCGGCGGCGTCGCACGGCCGTACCGCTACCTGCCGACGGGCACGGGATTCGCCATCGACGTCGACCAGGTGCGCTCGATGATCGGGCCGCGCACGCGCGCGATCGTCTACAACGACCTCCAGAACCCCATCGGTGCCGAGTCGAGTGCCGCCGAGCGGGAGGCGATCGCGGAGATCGCGATCGCCAACGACCTGTGGGTGCTGTCGGACGAGGCCTACTTCGAGATGCGCTACTCGGGCACGTCGACGTCGATCGCGTCGCTGCCGGGGATGCAGGACCGCACCGTCATCCTCTACACGTTCTCCAAGAAGTTCGCGATGACGGGCTGGCGGCTCGGTGCGGCGATCGGCCCGGCGGACCTCGCGGCGGTGATCGGCAAGCTGAACACCAACGACGAGTCGTGCACGACCCACTTCGTCCAGTACGGGGGGGTCGAGGCCCTGCGCGGCGACCAGTCGGGCACCGCTTCGATGCTCGCGGTGCTGCGCGCCCGGCGCGACGCGGCGGTGTCGCTGCTGAACGCGATGCCTGGCGTGAAGGTGCACACCCCGGAGGCGACGTTCTACCTGTTCCCCGACGTGACCGAGGCGATGGCGGCGAAGGGCATCGACGACCTCGCATCGTTCGCCGAGCAGGCGCTGCACGCGACCGGCGTGTCGTTCTGCACGCGCCGGCACTTCGGCCGCCCGCAGCCGGGTGAGGACCGCAATTACGTGCGGTTCGCGTTCTCGGGCATCGACGAGCCGGCCATCCGGGAGGGCCTCGGGCGGCTCGGCGAGTGGATCGCATCCTGATGGCACGGGTCGTCGTCACCGGCAAGGTCCCGGCCGTCGCGGTCGAGCGGCTGCGCGCCGCCCACGACGTGGACGCATGGGACTCCGAGTCGCCGATCGCACGCGGCGAACTTTTGTCGCGCGTGCAGGGCGCGGACGCGGTCGTGTCGCTGCTGACCGAGCGGGTCGACGCCGAGCTGCTCGATGCGGCCGGACCGCAGCTCAGGGTCGTGTCCAACGTCGCGGTGGGCTACAACAACATCGACGTCCCCGCCTGCGCGGCGCGCGGCGTGCGCGTGACGAACACCCCGGGGGTGCTCACGGACGCGACGGCCGACATCGCGATGGCGCTGATCCTCATGGTCACTCGCCGGCTCGGCGAGGGGGAGCGGGTCATCCGAAGCCGCAGGCCGTGGCAGTGGGGCATGTTCTACATGCTCGGCACCGGCCTGCAGGGCCGCCGCCTCGGCATCGTCGGGATGGGCCAGATCGGCGCCGCCACCGCCCGGCGCGCGAGGTCGTTCGGCATGGAGATCGCCTATACGAAGCGCACGCCGCTCGACGGCCCGACGGCCGCCGAGCTGGGCGCGGTGCACGTCGGACTCGACGAACTGCTCGCCACGAGCGACGTCGTGTCGCTGCACTGCCCGTACTCGCCCGAGACGCACCACCTGATCGACGCGGCCCGGCTGTCGTCGATGCGGCGGTCTGCGTACCTGGTCAACACCGCGCGGGGCCCGGTGGTGGACGAGGCGGCACTGGTGGACGCGCTGCGCGCCGGCACCATCGCCGGCGCGGGGTTGGACGTCTTCGAGCGCGAGCCGGAGGTGCACGAAGGGCTGCTCGGCCTCGACAACGCGGTGCTGATCCCGCACCTCGGGTCGGCGACCGTGGAGACGCGCACCGCGATGGCGGACCTGGCGGCCACGAACTGCCTCGCCGTGCTCGACGGACGCGAGCCGCCGAACCCCGTCGGCTGACCTACCCGCGCCGCACGAGGCGCAGCCGGATCGGACCCTTCGCCGTCGAGGGGTCGACGACGCGCCCGCCCTGCACGATCTCGATGCGCCCTGCGGCGACGAGCCGCCGCGCCGCGCACCGCGCCGGCTCCATGAGCTCCCGCCACCCGGTGCCACCGACCGACCGCGCGGCCTCCGACGGGCACGCGGTTGCCCCGCCGGCGCGGGACTCGAGGAGTCCGACGATTGCCGACTCCAGCCGCTCGTCCACCGCCTTCACCCCGGCGCGCCGGCACGCGTCCGAGCACCACTTCACCGCCTCCCAGTTGCGTGCGAGCGAACGACGGGGCTCGATGGTGCGCCCGCAGCGGGCGCAGGTGCGCGGGGCGTCAGCCGGCCGTGGCGAGGGCATCGATGAGCGTGTTCCACGCGAGCGTGGCGCACTTGATGCGCACCGGGAACTTCACGACGCCCTTCAGCGCCTCGAGGTCGCCGAGCGGCACCTCGGGCGCGCCGTCGGCGCCCTCCTCCACGGTCATCATCTGCTTGAATCGCGCGACGATCGCACGGACTTCGTCGAGCGGGCGGCCCTTGATCGCCGACGTCATCATGCTGGCCGAGCTCTGGCTGATGGAGCAGCCGCTGCCCGAGAAGCGGACCTCGGCGACCCTGCCCTCCCGCACGTCGAGCCACACGGTGATCTCGTCCCCGCACAGCGGATTGTGCCCCTCGGCGCTGACCGCCGGCGGCTCGAGCTGCCCGCGGTTGCGCGGCGACCGGTAGTGGTCGAGGATGATCTCGCGGTAGAGGTCTTCGAGTCCCGGCACGTTCCTCTCCTCGTCGGCGTCAGAAGATATCGGACGCGCTGTCGAGCGCGTCGGCCAGTGCATCGGCCTCGTCGGTGGTGTTGTAGAGGTAGAAGCTCGCGCGGGCAGTGGCGTTGGCGCCGAGGAGCCGCATCAGGGGCTTGGCGCAGTGGTGGCCGGCGCGGACGCAGACGTTGCGCTGGTCGAGCACCTGGCTGAGGTCGTGCGGATGGATGCCGCGGAAGGCGAACGAGAACGTCGCGCCCCGCAGCTCGGGGTTGGACGGCCCGTGGATCGTGATGTCGCTGCCGAACCGCTCGGTCAGCATCCGCAGCACGTACCCCGCGAGCTCGATCTCGTGCCGTCGGACCTCGGACATGCCGATGGACTGGAGGAACCCGACGGCTGCGCCGAGCGCGACGACCTCGGCGATGGCCGGGGTGCCCGCCTCGAACTTGGCGGGCAGCGGCGCGCACGTGAAGCCGTCGAGCCGGACGTCGGCGATCATGTTGCCGCCGCCGAGGAACGGCGGCATCGCCTCCAGCAGCTCCTCGCGCCCCCACAGCACGCCCACGCCGGACGGCCCGCACATCTTGTGGGACGAGAACGCGACGAAGTCGGCGCCCCAGGACTGCACGTCGGTCGGCAGGTGCGGCACCGACTGGCACGCGTCGACGATCGACACGGCACCTGCGTCGCGCGCGGCCGCGCAGAGCTGGTGCACCGGGGTGATGGTGCCGAGGACGTTCGACATCGACGAGAAGCCGAGCACCTTGGCGCCGTCGAGCAGCCGGCCGAGGTCGGTCAGGTCGAGCTGGCCGTCGTCGGTGAGCGGGATCCAGCGGAGCTCGATGCCCCGCTCGGCGGCCAGCATGTGCCAGGGCACGATGTTCGCGTGGTGCTCGAGGTGGGTGAGCACGACGGCGTCGCCGGCCGAGAGGTTGGCCCGGCCCCACGAGCCCGCGACGAGGTTCAGCGCCTCGGTGGCGTTCTTGGTGAAGACGATCTCGTTCGCACTTCGGGCATTGATGAAGGAGGCGAGCGCCGAGCGCGTCCCCTCGAACCGGTCGGTCGCCTCGGCCGCCATCGCGTATGCGCTGCGGTTGATCGGCGCGTACTGCTCGGCCATGAACGTGGTCATCGCGTCGATGACGGCGCGCGGCTTCTGCGAGGTGTTGGCGCTGTCGAGGTAGACGAGCGGCCGGCCGTTGATCGTCCGCGAGAGGACGGGGAATTCGCGGCGGACCGCGGCGACGTCGAGGGCCACCTCCGTCAGCTCCGGTATGCCTCGTAGCCCGACCGCTCGAGCTCCTCGGCGACCTCCATGCCGCCCGACCGCACGATGCGGCCGTCGACCATCACGTGCACGGCGTCGGGCCTGATCTCGTCGAGCAGGCGCTGGTAGTGCGTGATGAGCAGGATGCCGAGGGCCGGGCGATCGGCGCGCACCTCGTGGATGCCCTTGGCGACGATGCGCAGTGCGTCGATGTCGAGGCCGGAGTCGGTCTCGTCGAGCACCGCGAGCTCGGGCTCGAGGAGCGCCATCTGCATGATCTCGTTGCGCTTCTTCTCGCCGCCCGAGAATCCCTCGTTCAGGTAGCGGTCGACGAAGGACGAGTCCATCCCGAGCCGCTTCATCCAGTCCATCGCGGCGAGCCGCAGCTCGAGCACGGAGAGGTCGATGCCCTTGCGTGCGGACAGCGCCTGGCGCAGGAACTGGATCACCGACACCCCGGCGATCTCCTGCGGGTACTGGAAGCCGAGGAAGATGCCGGCCCGGGCGCGGGCGTCGGTGGACCACCCGGTGACGTCGTCGCCCTTGTACCGGATGGCGCCGGACACCACCTCGTACTCGGGCGAGCCGAGCAGCGTGGATGCGAGGGTGGACTTGCCGCAGCCGTTGGGGCCCATGATCGCGTGGACCTCGCCGGCGTGCATCGTGAGCGACAGGCCACGGAGGATCTCGTCGCCGGATCCCTCGACGGGAGCGGCGTGGAGCTCGTCGATCTGCAGCAGCGGAGGCACGCGCGAATTGTACGACGCGACCCCCGGATTACCACTATCCAGATAGTGCTAATCCCGTTGCGCGTCGTCCGCGCCCCGGCGTCCGCGTCAGCCCGCGCGCAGCGACCGCCAGAGCACCCGGTAGGAGGGATGCGTCATCTCGTCGGTGACCCACCCGGCACGGCGCAATTCGTCGTGGAAGCGCGGCAGCGACCGGAACGGCACGCCCGGGTCTGCGTGGTGCGCGAGGTGCCAGCCGAGGCGGTACGGCACGAACAGCAGCCGCGCGATCGCGTGCTGGCGGACGTCGTGCGTGGTGGTCCGGCGGTCGTCGTCCGCGCGCAGGCCGCCGTGCTCGGCGATCGAGCGCAGGCGGTTCATCACCTGCCACACCGTGAGCCACGGCGCCAACCACAACCCCACGTAGACGAACGGGCTGGCGAGCAGCGTCGACGCGGCGAGGAGCGCGCCCTGGACGGCCAGGATGCGCCAGGTCGCGCGTCGCACGCGCGGGTCGTCGCGGCGCACCCCGCGCAGCACCGCCCGCAACAGCCGGGTGCCGGTGACCCCCGTCGCATCGCGCCGCATCTTGCGCCAGAAGCTGGCGCGTGCGATCGGATAGTCCGCGTAGAGGGACAGGTCGGGCTCGTGCGGACCGAATTCCTCGCGGTGGTGGGCCATGTGCGCGGTGCGGTACGCGTCGGTGTTGACGAACGACACGGCGCCGACGATCCAGCGCCCGACGGCGTCGTTGATCCGCCGGTTGCGGAACAACAGGCGGTGCGCCGACTCGTGCATGAGGGCGAGGCACTGCGCGTGCGCGCGCCCCATGAGCACGAAGGCGACGGCCCATCCCGCGGGGTGGTGCCATGCGACTGCGGCCCACATGATCGCGACGGTCTGCGCGGCGGTCGATGCCACGGAGAGCGCGTTGCGCGCGCCGGGGATGCGGCGGAGCTCGGCGCGGAAGCCGGGCAGCGGGTGGCCGTCGGCCGAGACCCGCGCGTCCGGCGCGACGGCTGCGGGGAGTGCGCCCTCGCGCACCATGCCGCCCGTGCGCAACGTCCTCGTCACCAGCCCCTCGCGATCCACCCCTCGAGGTGCGGCCGCTCCGCGCCGATCGTCGTGTCGGCCCCGTGCCCGGGGAGCACGACCGTCCCGTCGGGGAACGCGAAGAGCTCGCGCTCGATGGAGCGGATGATCGTCGGAAAGTCGCCACCCTCGAACGCGGTCGCACCCGGTCCGCCGGGGAAGAGCGTGTCGCCGGTGAACAGCAGCGGCGTGCCCGCGACGGCGAACGAGACGGAGCCCGGCGTGTGGCCGGGGGAGTGGATCACCCTGATGCGCAGCCGCCCCACCTCGACCACCTCGTCGTGGTCGAGGAACGCGTCGTACCCGACGTCGGCGAGGCTCGGCGCATCGGCGGACATGACACCGACGGCGTAGCCGGCCTCGCGCATCGCCGGCACGGCCTGGATGTGGTCCCAGTGGCCGTGCGTCTCGAGCACGCGCCGCACGCCGAGCGCGGTGCACAAGTCGAGCAGCCGCTCGTGCTCGTTGGCCGCGTCGATCAGCACGGAATCGCCGGTGGCGCGGCACCGCACGATGAAGACGTTGTTGTCGACGGGGCCGACCACGGCGCGGTGCACCTCGACGCCGGCGTCCCGCCAGTGCAGGGTGCCGTCGGACGACATGCCGCCAGTATTGCCCCGCCGGCCCGGGTCGCCTAGAGCGACTCGACGGCGAACCCGAGCGCCATCGCCACGGGGATCTGGCCGGCGTCGAAGGTGACGAAGGTGACGGGGCCGGGCAGGCGCGCGGCGGCCGCGAGGTGGATGGCGTGCGGGATGCCGACGGGCTGCGTGCGCGCGAGGCGCGCGGCGTCGTCGAGGCAGCGACGGTCGACGGGGACGGTCGCGAGGTGGTCAGCGAGCGCCCTGATGCCGTCCTCGCCGGTGCGACGGTCCCACGGGTCGTCGGTGAGCCGGTCGAGCGCGGCGAGCGCCTCCGGCAGCGCGAGTGCGCTCGCCGCGCGCAGCCGGTCGACGCCGAGCGCCGCCGTGACGACGTCGCGGGCCGGCCCGGCCACGACGGAGGCGAGCAGCGCGGTCGAGTCGAGGACGAGCGTCACCCGCGCACCTCGCGCACGGCGCGGTCGATGCGGGGGGCGTGCACCGACATCGGCTCGCCCGGCACCGGCGTCCCGTCCCTGCGCGGCAGTTCGAGCTGCCCGCTGGCGACGAGGTCGGCCACGGCCGAGGTGCCGGCCCCTGCGGCGGGCACGAGGGCGGCGACGGGACGGCCGGAGACGGTGACGAGGACGCGGTCGCCGCTGCCCGCGGTGCGGACGAGCGCGGCCAGCGCCGACCGCAGTTCGCGGACGCCGACGACGCGCGTGGTCACGCCTCCATCCTACGTGTGTCCACTCGTGTACACAGTGCGCGTGGACGGATGGTGCCGCGGACTGGCAGAGTGTGCACATGAACTTCGCCTTCACCGACGAACAGGAAGAACTCCGCAAGACCGTCCGCGCGTTCCTCGACGCCAAGTCGCCCGAGGCCGCGGTGCGCGAGCAGATGGAGACCGAGCGCGGATTCGACCCCGCGGTGTGGTCGCAGATGGGCGAGCAGATGGGCCTCCAGGGCCTCGCGATCCCCGAGCAGTACGGCGGATCGGGCTTCGGCTTCGTCGAACTCGGCGTGGTGCTGGAGGAGATGGGCCGCGCGCTGCTGTGCGCGCCGTACTTCTCGACGGTCGTGCTCGCCGCCGGTGCGCTGCTGCACAGCGGCGACGAGGAGGCGAAGGCTGCGCACCTCCCGGGCATCGCGGCGGGTTCGACGATCGCCACGGTGGCGATGACCGAGCCGTCCGGCAAGTGGGACGAGGCCTCGGTCACCATGCCCGCCACCGGTTCGGGGCGCGACTTCTCACTCACCGGGACGAAGACGTTCGTCATCGACGGCCACGTCGCCGACCTGATCCTCGTCGCGGCGCGCACCCCGAAGGGCGTGTCGCTGTTCGCCGTCGACAAGGGCGCGAAGGGCCTGGTGCGCACGGCGCTGCCGACCATGGACCAGACGCGCAAGCAGGCGCGCCTCGACTTCGACGGCACCCCCGCCCGGCTCGTCGGGCAGGAGGGCAAGGGCTGGGAGATCCTCGGCACGGTGCTCGACCTCGCGGCGGTCGCTCTCGCGGCCGAGCAGGTCGGCGGCGCGCAGAAGGTGCTGGAGATGGCCGTCGAGTACGCCAAGGTGCGCGTGCAGTTCGGCCGCCCCATCGGCTCGTTCCAGGCGATCAAGCACAAGTGCGCGGACATGCTGCTCGAGGTCGAGTCGGCGAAGTCGGCCGCGTACTACGGCATGTGGTGCGCCGCCGAGATGAACCAGGAGCTGCCGTCCGTCGCGTCGCTCGCCAAGGCGTACTGCTCCGAGGCGTACTTCCACGCGGCCGCCGAGAACATCCAGATCCACGGCGGCATCGGGTTCACCTGGGAGCACCCGGCGCACCTGTACTTCAAGCGCGCGAAGTCGAGCGAGCTGCTGTTCGGCGACCCGACCTACCACCGCGAGCTGCTGGCGCGCCGCATCGGCATCTAGTCCGGCTCCGCCGATGGACCCGGTCACGCTCGCGTTCGTCGCGGCCTCCGCGGCGGCGACGTTCGCGATCGCGGCGTTCGCCGTGGGCCGCGAGGCGCGGCGCCTCGACGCGGTGGCGCCCCGCGCCGTCTACGACCCCGACGAGGCGGCGTCGTTCGTCGCGGACCGTCTGCCGCCGTCGACCCAGGCGCGCCTGACGCCGGCCGAGCTCGACGGCCTGCTGCGCCTGCACCTTCGCTGGATGCACGACCACGGGCTGCAGCCGCGCGACGTCATCGACCGTCGGCAGGACATCGTCGACCGCGTCGTCGCGGCCGAGGAGGTGCTGGTCGCGCACCTGCTGGGCGGCGCCACCGCCGCGGGAGTGGAGGTGCTGGACGACGTCGACGTCCTGCACGCGGTGCGCGCGCACCTCGCCTACTTCGAGGCGATCGGTGCCGTCGGCCCCAGCGCCTCCGACATGGCGTCCTGACCGAACCGGTCGGGCTTCCACGTCGAGACGTAGCGCTCCAAACGCGGGTTGAAGTAGGGATCGTCGTCCAGCCGGTCGCGCCAGCGGGCGCCGAGCAGCTCCATCTCGAAGGGCTGGAGCGACGGATCGCGCGTGCGCGACTCGAAGTGGTGCACGCGCGCGTGCGGCGTCCACACCACGCGGTGGCCGAGGTGCTGCAGCTTCAGGCAGAGGTCCACGTCGTTGTAGTTGAGGGGGAGCGCCGGGCACAGGCCGCCTGCCTCGAGGAACGCCGAGCGACGCACCATCGCGAACGCCGCGATGACGCCCGACACCTCGCGCTGGACGCGCAGGAGGTTCTGCGCGCCGACGTGCGCCGGATCGCAGGACCGGTAGAGGTCGTAGGGGATCGGGTTCAACAGGTGGCCCGCGCTCTGGATGAAGCCGTCCTCGTAGAGCAGCATCGGACCCGCCGCCGCGACGCCCGGGTCCTCGAGGATGCCGGCGAGCACGTCGAGCGCGTCGTGCGAGACCATCTCGGTGTCGTCGTTGAGCAGCAGGAGCAGCTCGCCGTCCGACTCGAGGACGCCGAGGTTGACCTTCTCCGCGAAGTTGAAGGGCTGCTCCCACTCCACCTCGACGAGCCGGCTGCCCGCCGCGGCACGGATGGCGTCGCGCGCCCCGCGCGGCGTGTCGTGGTCGAACACGGCGACGATCTGCAGGTCCGGCGCCTCCGCCGCCGTCGGGAGCGACGCGATCGCGTGCGCGCCGAGGACCACCTCGCGCCCGCGCACCGATCCGACCGTGCCGCGGGTGGGCATGATCGCGCTGATCGTCGGGCGGCGGCGGATCCGGCGAGCCACCCGCACCGCGGCGACGGACGGGTCCGCGGTGCACTCCGCGTCGACGCCCGTCCGGGTGCAGTGCCCCTCGACGGCGGTGACCGACGCCGGCGGTGCGGTGTCGGTGTCGTGGCGGTGGCTGAGGAACTCGGGGATCCGCGCGAGGCTGCCGGCCGCCTCGGCGAGCCGCAGTGCCCGGTCGTGCGGGTGCATCCGGGCGAGTGCCGCGGCCCCGCCCGCGGCCGACGCGACGCGGCCCTCGACGGCGACGAGGTCGCCGACGTAGCAGTGCGACCGCAGCCGCTCCGGCGACCACTGCGGCCTGCGCACCTCCACCGGCGCAGCGAGGCGTCCCTCCGCGCGGTGGGTGGAGTCCCCGTACGCGCCGCGGTGCGGCGAGCCCGGCTGCAGCGCCTCGGCGATCGTCGCGATCGCGGCGGGATCGAGGGCGGTGCCCGGGTCCATGAAGACGACGATCGCGCCGTCGTCGATCGGCAGGTCGTCGCGCGCGACGACGATGGCGCTGCGGCGCAGGTTGCGCGCCCGCGTGACGCGCTCGTGCCCGACCTCCGAGCCGGCCACGATCCAGTGGGTCGGCCGCACCGTGGAGGCCAGCACCGACCGGGCGGTGCGCCGCAGCTCCTCGACCGTGCCGGCCGGCGTGGCGAGGACGACCTGGCGGTTCACGACGCGGCGCGCTTCGCGAGGTTGCGCAGTGCTGCGGGCAGGTGGCGGTAGGCGAAGCGGACCGGCCGCAGCCACGGACCGTGCACCCAGTCGAGCTTCGCGCTCGCCTGCTCGTCGCGCCGGAACGAGTCGTCCCACCGGTAGCCGGCTGCGCCGCCCCGTTCGCCGTACGTGCGCAGCACGCGCGCCTCCGCGGCGCGGCCGATCTCGGCGTCCCGCTCGTGCAGCGCCCGAAGCTCGGCCTCGCGCGGCATCAGATCATCACGTTCAGCGAGCCGACGATGCGTGCGGCGAGGTCCGTGTCGCCGGTCGCCATCCACGGTGCGCCGTCCGCCTCGCAGCGGCCGGTTGCGAGCGCGACGAAGTCGCCGCTCCGCATCGTCACCGTCGCATCGGGCGCGGCGACGTCGGCGAACGCGCCGCGTCCCCCCGCGACCGCCACCGTCCACCTGCGTGCGACGGGACCGTCGAGCTCGATCGCCGCGCTGCGACCCTCGCCCGCGGCGGCCCGCTTGCCGACCACCATGGGGAGCGAGCCGGCGAGGCGGTCGATCGTCAGCTCCGCGGCGGGTCCCGTCTGGTGGCCCGGGATGCCGACGGCGCGGCGGATGTCCTGTTCGTGCACCCACGCATCGAGGACCCGGATGGCCGTGAAGTCCGCGTTCGTCCCCGGTCCGGTGGGCGTGGACGCCGGCGCGGCGAACCACGCGTCGTCGGCGGCGACGAGCCGCCCACGCTGGATCGCGGAGACCTCCCGCCACTCGTCGAGCACCTCCGTGCCGGGTCGCCCCCGGCGCGCGTCGACCTCGTGCTCGTTCATCTCACCGAGCGGGTTGCGCACGTGCCCCAGGTCCCCGGCGCGGTGCGGGGTCGCGGGCCGGCCGATCATCATCGCCTCGATGCCGATGAGGTGCGACACGACGTCCTTGACGCTCCAGCCGGGGCACTCGGTCGTCGCCGCCCACTGCGCGGCGTCGAGCCCGGCGCAGAGCACCTCGATCGAGTCCCACGCGTCGAAGAGGGCGGCCACCACCGGCCGCGTCGAGGCAGCTCCCGTCACGGCCACGACGCTACTTCGCTAGATTCTGGGCCATGGCGCGCCACTCCAGGTTCGAGCACTTCCGCTGGGTCGGCGACAAGCGCACCCAGCTCGTGTACGACACCGACGCATGGACCGAGCAGTCGACGATCGACGAGATCGCCGAGAGCGGCGTCGGCATCTGCTTCGGACCCGACACGCTCGCCGAGGCGCGCAACCGCGGCTACACCCAGGCGGCGCCCGGCATGGTCCGTCGCCGCCGGCTGCCCAGGGCCTGAGCGCGGCGCCGCGCGCGCACGTGGACGACGTCTTCCTGTCCGACGGGCTGCGGCTCGCCTGCCACGTCGCGGTGCCGGAGGGCGCGCGCGGCCCGTTGCCGGCCGTCGTGCTGTGC
Organism: Acidobacteriota bacterium; assembly: GCA_018969685.1. Lineage (GTDB taxonomy): Bacteria > Actinomycetota > Acidimicrobiia > Acidimicrobiales > Ilumatobacteraceae > UBA3006. Next base: position 13,292 of record JAGWXX010000047.1, read on the forward strand.
CACGGATATCCGAGCGGCGGCATCGACGCCCGGCACTCGGGCGGCACGTTCCCGGAGCTCGTCGACGAGATCGCGGCGGAGCTGCAGTGGGTGGGCATGGCCTTCACCTTCAGGGGGTGCGCGACGAGCGAGGGCGACTTCTCGATGCAGGGCTGGGTCGACGACCTGCGCGCTGCGATCTCGCACGTCGTGTCGGTTGCGTCCCCGACGGGGATCTGGCTCGTGGGCAACAACACGGGCGGGTCGCTCGCACTGTGCGTCGCCGCCGACGACCCGCGCGTCGAGGGGTGCGCGCTGCTCGGCGCGCGAGCCGACTTCGACGACTGGGCGGCGCAGCCGCGCCGGTTCCTCGAGCACTCCCGCGAGATCGGCGCGGTGAAGCGGCCGGGTTTCCCGACGTCGATCGAGGAGTGGGGGCGGGAGTTGCGCCGCTTCAGGCCGGCGGACGCCGCGCGCCGCTACGCGCCGCGGCCGCTGCTGCTCATGCACGGCGCCGACGACCACATCGTGCCGCCGGCCGACTCGCGGGTGCTCGCGCAGGCGCACGGCTCGGCGGAGCTGCAGGTGATCCCCGGTGCCGGGCACCGGCTGCGCCACGACCCGCGCGCGATGGCGATGCTGTTCGGCTGGCTCGACCGCCAGCGCCCGTAGCCCGGGGTCAGCGGCCCGACGAGTGCCAGCGCCACGCGCTGGCGACGATGTCGCGCAGGTCGCGGCGCGCGGTCCAGCCCAGCAGCGTGCGCGCCATGGTGGGGTCCGCGTAGACGGCGCTCGGATCGCCGGGCCGCCGCGGCCCGACCGTGCGCGGGACGCGACGGCCGCTCGCCTGCTCGGCGAGGTCGATCACCTGCGCCACCGACGTGCCGATGCCCGTCCCCACGTTGCACGTCACGGTCGCACCGCCCGACGCGAGGTGGTCGAGCGCGGCGACGTGCGCCTCGGCGAGGTCGAGGACGTGGATGTAGTCGCGGACGCACGTGCCGTCGGGCGTGGGATAGTCGCCGCCGAACACCTGCATCGGCTCGCCGGTGACGATGGCCTTCATCACGCGGGGCACGAGGTTCTGCGACGCGTCCCAGTCCTCGCCGATCGAGGCGTCGTCGCTCGCGCCGGCGGCATTGAAGTAGCGGAGGCTGACCGAGCGCAGTCCCACCGCCCCGCACGTCGCGAGGAGCCGTTCGATGGCGACCTTCGTGTCGGCATAGACGCTCTCGGGGCGCAGCGGTGCGTCCTCGGTCACGGGCACCCGCTCGGGCGTCCCGTAGACGGCGGCGGACGACGAGAACACCATCCGGTCGACCCCCGTCGCCAGCAGCGACCGCACCAGCGCGACGCTGCCGGCGACGTTGTTCGACCAGTAGCGCAGCGGCTGTTCCATCGACTCGCCCACCGCCTTGTAGGCCGCGAAGTGGATGGCGGACGTCACGCCGTGCCGGCGCACCGCCCGCTCGACCGCGCGGCCGTCGGCGATGTCCGCCTTGACGAACGGCACGCCATCGACCCGGGAGCGGTCGCCGAGCTCGAGCGTGTCGAGCACGACGACGTCGCGGCCCTGCGCGACGAGCGCACGGACCGTGTGCGACCCGATGTAGCCGGCTCCGCCGGTGACGAGCACGGTCACGCCGGCACCCTAACGAACGGTGCGGACCGGCCGGTCCTGCTTGTCGGTGCCGGCGGCCTTCTGCATCTTCTTGAAGGCGCGCACCTTGGCGAGGGACGCGGGCGAGTGGATGTCCGCCACCGAGCGGGGCTGGCCGTCGCCGAACGGTCCCGCCGCGGCGCGCCACCCGCGGGGGCGGACGCCGAACCGCTTGCCGAGGAGCGCGACGAAGATCTGGGCCTTCTCCTCGCCGAAGCCCGGCAGTTCGCGCAGCCGCGACACGAGCTCGTCGGCCCGCGCCACGCCGTCCCAGATCCGCTCGCCGCGGCCGCCGTAGCGGCTGGCGATGACGCCGCACATCGCGTGGATGCGGCGCGCCATCGAGTCGGGGAAGCGGTGGATGGCGGGCTTGATGCGGCAGGCTGCGACGAACTCGTCGGGATCCATGCGGGCGATCGTCGCCGCGTCGCAGTGGCCGAGGCGCTGTGCGATCGTCCACGGGCCGGTGAACGCCCACTCCATGGGGACCTGCTGGTCGAGCAGCATGCCGATCAGCAGCGCCGTGCCGTCGCGGCGCAGCAGCTCGTCGGCACCGTCGTTTCCGGTGACGGCGAGCGGCCGGGGCGATCCGGCTATACCCGCCACGGGGCCTCTGCATCGGGGTCGATGCCGTGCCGGACGATCGCGTCCTTCACGGCCGAGTGCGGCACGGTGCCCCCGGCGGCGAGGGCCTCCAGCACCGCGACGACCACGTGCGCGGCATCGGTCTCGAAGAAGCGGCGCAGCGCCTCGCGGGTGTCGCTGCGCCCCATGCCGTCCGTGCCGAGCGCGGTGAACCGTCGCCCCGGCAGGTACGGCGCGATCTGCTCGGGGACCGCGCGCATGAAGTCGGTGACGGCCACCACCGGGCCGGGCTCGGCGCCGAGCAGCCGTGCCACGAGCGGCGTGCGCGGGGCATCGCCGGGGTGCAGCCGGTTCCACCGCTCGCACGCCATGCCGTCCTCGCGCAGGGCCTTGTACGACGTCGCCGACCACAGCGACGCCGCGACGTCGTAGCGCTCGAGCAGCTCCGCGGCCGCGTCGCGCGCGGCGGCGTGGGCGGAACCCGAGAACAGCAGCGTGGCGGGGTGCGTGCCGCCCTGCGGCGCGCTCCATCGGTAGAGGCCGCGGTTGATTCCGTCGTCGAGGTCGTCGACGTCGGGTGCAGCGGGCATCGGATAGTTCTCGTTGTAGAGCGCGAGGTAGTAGAAGACGTCCTCCGGCGCCGGGCCGTGCATCCGCTCGATCCCGCGTCGGACGATCGACGCGACCTCGTAGGCGAAGGCCGGGTCGTACGCCTGGCACGCGGGCACGGTGCTCGCGAGCACGAGGCTGTGTCCGTCCTGGTGCTGGAGACCCTCGCCCGGCAGCGTGGTGCGGCCCGCGGTGGCGCCGAGCAGGAACCCGCGCACCCGCGAGTCGGCGGCCTGCCAGATGAGGTCGCCGACGCGCTGGAAGCCGAACATCGA
>JAGWXX010000109.1 GCA_018969685.1 Acidobacteriota bacterium
GATCCAGCCGGTCAGCATGGTGACGAGCAGCGGGCGGTCGGGCCGCGGCAGGCTGCCGTGAAGGCCGGGAGCGGTGCGCCAGGCGTCGGTCATCGCCGCGTCATGGTAGGCGCGACAGCGCGTCGGAGGCTCGTCGTGCGAGACCCTCCACCTGGCGCGCGAAGCCGTCCAGCATCGACGGGTCGATCGTCCCCATCGCGCCGGCGCGGTAGCGGGCATAGACGCCCTCGAGGATGCACGCGAGCTTCCAGTGCGCGAACGACACGTAGTAGTCGATGCCCGACACGTCGCGGCCCGATGCCTCGGCGTAGCGCACCGCGAGGTCGCGGCGGTCGGCGAATCCGGGCGCGCTGGACGCGGGCCGCGCGCCCGACGCGGTGAGGGCACCCGCGGCCTCCTCGTCGCCCGGTCCCGTCCAGTACGTCATCAGCAGCCCGAGGTCGGCGAGCGGGTCGCCCAGCGTGCACAGCTCCCAGTCGAGCACGGCGGCCACGTCGCCCCCGGGGGAGACGATGCAGTTGTCGAGCCGGTAGTCGCCGTGGACGATGCTGGTGCCGTGCTGGGCGGGCACGCGGGCGGACAGGCCGGCGTGCACGTCGTCGATGAGGGCGAGCTCGCGGGTCTTGGACGCGTTCCACTGCCCGTACCAGCGCTTCAGCTGCCGCTCGATGTAGCCCTCGTGGCGGCCGAGGTCGCCGAGCCCGACGGCCGCGGGGTCGATGCGGTGCAGCGCGGCGAGCGTGTCGACCAGCGAGCGCCACGCGCGTCCGCGCGCCGCCTCGTCCAGCAGCGACTCGGCGGCGGCCCGGTCGCGCACGACGTGGCCGTCGACGAAGCGCATCACGTAGAACGGCGCGCCGTTGACCGACTCGTCGGCGCACATGCCCACCACGGGCGGCACCGGTACGGCCGAACCCTGCAGCGCGGCGATGATGCGGTGCTCGCGCCCCATGTCGTGCGCGCTGGCGAGCGCGTGGCTCAGGGGCGGACGGCGGAACACGGTGCGCGCGCCGGCGCCGTCGACGACCTCGTAGGTGAGGTTGGAGTGGCCGCCCGCGATCATGCGGAACGTCAGCGGCGGCACCGTGCCGGGCGCGTGCTGCGCGTACCACGCGCCCACCCGTGCCTCGTCGATGCCCGTCGTGCCCCCGTCCGCCATCGCCCAGCAACCTAGCCATTGGCCGCTGCCGGTAGCGTCTGGGCCGTGCACATCGACGTGACCGACGCAACGTTCCAGTCCGACGTCCTCGAGCGCTCGAAGCAGGCGCCGGTCGTCATCGACTTCTGGGCGCCGTGGTGCGGCCCGTGCCTGACGCTCGGACCGATCCTCGACAAGGTCATCGACGCGACGGGCGGCAAGGCCGTGCTCGCCAAGGTCAACATCGACCAGAACCCCGCGCTCGCGCAGGCATTCGAGATCCAGTCCATTCCGGCCGTGCACGTGGCGATCGGCGGGCAGATCATCGAGGGCTTCATGGGCACGCTGCCCGAGCACGTGGTGACGGAGTTCGTCGACAAGGTGGTCGCGCTCGCCGCCGAGCACGGCGTGGGCGGCGCAGCCGCAGGTGAGGACGAGACCTCCGAGCTGATCGTCGAGTCCCAGCAGCCGGCCGAGGCGCCGGCACCGGCAGCCCCGCCCGACGACGACTACGACCGCGAGCTCGAGGGTCTGCTGCCCTCCGTGCGCACCGACGAGGCTGCCAAGGCGCGCTTCCTCGAGGTCCTCGAGGCCATGGGAGCCGACGACCCGCGCACCGCGGGCTGGCGCCGCCGCCTCACCGCGCAGCTCTTCTAGGTCGCGGTCCACCGTCCGCCGCGCACGGGCGCGGCACACACGTGGACGTGCGGCGCATCCCCGTTCCCCAAGTGCTCCAGCCGGTCGTCGACCGTCTGCGCGCCGCGCCTCCCTCACGCACCATCGGCGCTGTCGTGGGCGGCACCCTCATCGCCGTCGCTGCGTGGTGGCTGGTGCGCGTGCCGCCGCCACCGGTCGAGGCCACGCTGCCCACCATCGCCCCGGCGGGCGCCTCCGCCGCGGGTGCCAGTGCATCGGCAGGAGCGGCCGCCATCGCTGTGCCCGCGCCTGCGCTCGACATCGTCGTGCACGTGGCGGGGGAAGTGCGCAACCCGGGCGTGTACTCGTTGTCGCCCGGCGCACGGGTGGTCGATGCGCTCGCAGCCGCGGGTGGACCGACCTCATCGGCCGATCTCGACCGCGTCAACCTCGCCGTGCCGCTGGGCGACGCCGTCCAGGTGTACGTGCCGCGCCGCGGACGTCGGTCGCCGACTCGCACTCCGCAACCGGGCGTCAACGCGCCGTCGCTGCCGACGCCCGCCGCAGGTACGGCGAGCGGTACGACCGGCTCGACGCTCGTCAGCCTGAACTCCGCCACGGCGCAGCAGCTCGACGACCTGCCGGGAGTCGGCCCCGCCACGGCCGCGGCGATCATCGGGCACCGCGAGCGCAACGGCCCGTTCGCGTCGGTGGA
>JAGWXX010000110.1 GCA_018969685.1 Acidobacteriota bacterium
CGGACCCCGGGGAGTGGTGATCGGCAACGCCACGTGCTTCCCGGTGTCCATGGCGCGCGGCGCGACGTGGGATCCCGACCTCGAGGAGCGCGTCGGCGACGCGATCGGACGGGAGCTCCGGGCGTCGGGTGCCACGCTGTACGGGGGCGTCTGCGTCAACCTCCTGCGCCATCCGGCATGGGGCCGCGCACAGGAGACCTACGGCGAGGATCCCCACCACGTCGGCGAACTCGGCGCCGCGCTCGTCCGTGGCGTCCAGCGGCACGCGATGGCGACGGTCAAGCACTTCGCCGTCAACTCGATGGAGAACGCCCGGTTCCGCGTCGACGTCCGGGTCGACGACGTGGCCCTGCACGAGGTGTTCCTCCCGCACTTCCGGCGCATCGTCGAAGAGGGCGCCGCGTGCGTCATGAGCGCCTACAACCGCCTGAACGGCACGTACTGCGGCGACCACCACGACCTGTTGACCGGGATCCTGCGCGACGAATGGGGGTTCGACGGCTTCGTCATCAGCGACTGGATCTTCGGCATGCGCGACGCGGCCGAATCGCTGCGCGCAGGGCTTGACATCGAGATGCCCTACCGGATGGTCCGAGCCACGCACCTCCCCATCGCACTGGAAGCCGGCACCGCGTCGTGGGACGACGTCCGCGCCGCCGTCACGCGGATCATCGCGACGCTGCTGCGCTTCGACTCCGTCCTGTCGGTGCCCGCACCGAGTGTCGAGACGATCGGCTCGGACGGGCACGTCTCGCTCGCCCGCGAGGTGGCGGGCCGATCGGTCGTCCTGCTCCGGAACGAACCCGTGGCCGGACGACCGGTCCTGCCGCTCGACGCTTCATCGCTCCGTTCGATCGCAGTGATCGGTTCGCTCGCCGACCGGGTGAACCTCGGCGATGGCGGGTCGAGCGACGTGTTCTCGCTCGACAACGTGACCATCCTCGCCGGCATTGCGGCCGCGGCGCCGCACGCCGAGGTGGTGCACCATGACGGCGACGCGCTCGATGGCGCAATCGAGGCGGCTCGCGGTTCGGACGTGGCGATCGTCGTGGTCGGCTACACCGCCGACGACGAGGGCGAGTTCATCGGCGATCCCGGCATCGACCTCCGGCACCTCTTTCCCGAACGCGACGACGACGGGCACGCCGAGCGGTTCCGTGCCGAGCCGCGGATCGCCACCGTCCGACCGGAGCACGTGAGGTCGCGCCACGGCCTCGGCTTCTCCGTCGGCGGCGACCGGTCGACCCTGCAGCTCGCGGAGGGGGACGAGGCGCTCATCCGTGCGGTCTCCGCCGCCAACGCCAGGACCGTCGTGGTGCTGCAGGCCGGCAGCGCCGTCATCGTGGCGGGCTGGGTCGACCGGGTTCCCGCCGTCGTGCAGGCGTGGTACGGAGGACAGCAGGCGGGCCACGGGCTCGCCGACGTGCTGTTCGGTGCGGTCAATCCCTCTGCGCGGTTGCCGTTCACCGTTCCGTCCGACCCGTCGCACCTCCCGCAATTCGACCGGGATGCGGACGCCATCAACTACGACCAGTGGCACGGGTGGTGGCGGGCGGAGCGCCTCGGTCTGCGGCCGCAGTATCCCTTCGGTTTCGGGCTGTCGTACACGGCCTTCGAGATCTCGGGAACGTCCGTGGAGGACGACGAGGACTGCCACCGGGTGTCGTGCACGTTGTCCAACACGGGACTTCGCGACGGAGCCGATGTCGTGCAGGTCTACGCGCGGTACGGCGACGAGGCCGTTCCATCGCGACTCGTGGGATTCCAGCGCGTCGAGGTGCCCGCCGGTACCTCGGTGCACGTCACGATCGAGGTGCCGCGATCGCGGCTCACCCGAAGGGATCCCGCGACGAGATCGTGGCGCGAGCCACGCGGGCCGGTCGAGCTGGTCGCGGCGCGCCACGCTCCGAACTGACTCGACGGCGCCCAGCACCCCTTCCAGTACGGTGCCCCGCATGGCCGACGACGCCGTGCGATTTGCCGAGCAACTGCTCTCGCTCGTCGACACCGGCAGGACGTCATCCACCTACAAGCTCGCGACGCTGCTCGCACTGATCGACGTCGCCGTCGAGTCGACCGACCCGGTCGACGGGGCACCCACCCGACTTCGTGCAAAGCGCGTGGCGGAACGGGTCGTCGAGCTGTACTGGCCGCAGTCGGCCGTCTACGGAGCCGTCTCAGGAGGCGCACTCGTCCAGTCGCCGCAGGCGGGAGTAATACCGGCGCGGCTCGCCGACTGGCGTCAGCGACACGGCATCGGCAGCCGAGCGACGCTCGACGATGCTCGACGCGTCGACCCCGCTGGATGGAGGGAACTGGAGCACGACCTCGTCGCCCGCGTCCTGCAGATGCCCATTCCGCGGTTGCAGCGCTTCGGCGACGGAGCACGGGCGGCCGAGCGGCGCTTCATCTTCGACTACGCATGGCACGACAAGGAGTCGCCCGGCCGGCTGATGGCCGTCGA
>JAGWXX010000111.1 GCA_018969685.1 Acidobacteriota bacterium
ACGGGACGTGGAACGTGGCTCCGGCTGCGGGAAGGGGCAAGTGATGTCCGGGCGCTGGATCGAACGGTCGCCGATGTACCTGTCGTTCGACATCTACAACTGCACCTACTGCGGCAAGAACGTGCCGCGCAACGTGTGGCTCGAGGAGATGGGCGGCGAGTCGGTCCCGTTCTGCAGCCCCGACGTCGCCCAGATCTACGTGCGGACGCGCCGACACCCGGAGAACCTCCGCCGCGACGACGCGGGCGACCTGACCGAGGAGCTGCGCGCCGTGCGCCGCGGGTGCGCCGCGCTGCGCGACCGCCGCGAGATCGCGGAGAGCAGGTAGCCGTGCCGAAGGAGCCCGTCCTCAGCACCGGCGCCCCCGCGCCATCCGGCGGCTACAGCCAGGGCGTCCGCGCAGGTCGATTCCTCTACCTGTCCGGCCAGGGGCCGGGCACGACCGCGGGCGACACGGTGCAGCCGACGTTCGGCCAGAGCGTGCGCCAGGTGTTCGCCAACCTGGACGCCGTCGCCCGCGCCGCCGGCATGTCGCTCGCCGATGCCGTGAAGATCAACGTCTACATCGAGTCGATGGACGACTTCGACGAGATGGACCGCATCTACCGCGAGGTGGTCCCCCAGCCGTGGCCGGCGCGCACCACCGTGCAGGCGGGGCTCGGCGGGATCGGCATCGAGGTGGACGCCGTCCTCTGGAGCGACCGGGACGAATGAAGCCCGCACGGGTCGACTGGCGCCACAAGGGCTTCCCGATCGACCGGGCGGTCGGCGCACGGCGCGTCGCATCCCGCGGCTGGAACGTCCTCGCGGGCGACCTTCAGCTGCCGGTGATGGTGCTGCGCGAGTCGGCGCTGGAGCACAACCTGTCGACCGTGCACGGCTGGTGCACGGCGAACGGGCTCTCCATCGCGCCGCACGGCAAGACGACCATGTCGCCGGAGATCGTCGCCTGCCAGTTCGCGCACGGTTCTTGGGCCATCACGGCCGCGACCGCGAGCCAGGCGCGCATCTTCCGCAGGTTCGGCGCCCCGCGGGTGCTGATCGCGAGCGAGGTCGTCGAGCCGACGAGCCTCCGGTGGATCGCCGCGCAGCTCCGCGACCCGAGGTTCGACATCCTCACCCTCGTCGACTCGCCCGACGCGGTCGCTGCCATGGACGAGGTGCTCGCGCCGCTGGTCCATAGGTGCCGGCGGATGAAGGTGCTCCTCGAGCTGGGCGTGCCTGACGGCCGTACCGGGTGCCGCACCGACGCACAGGTCGATGCCACCATCGACGCACTGTCGCGTGCGACCAGCCTCCAGCTCGCCGGAGTCGAGGCCTTCGAGGGCGTGCTCGGCGACGACGAGAATGGGATCCGCGGGGTGAACCGGCTGCTGGACTGGATCGTCGGCACGGCGCAGCGCCTCGATGCCGACGGCCGCTTCGCCGGGGCCGGCGAGATCGTCCTCACCGCCGGCGGCTCGGCGTTCCCCGACCGCGTGGCGACGGCGTTCAGCCGGGACTGGACGTCCTCGGTTCCCCGGCGCATCGTGCTGCGCAGCGGCTGCTACGTCACCCACGATCACGGGCTGTACGAGCGCGCCACGCCCTTCGGCCGACGCCTGCCGACCGCACCGCTGCAGCCCGCCCTCGAGGTGCTCGGCGCGGTGATCTCGCGACCGGAGCCCGGTCTGGCACTCGTGAACTTCGGCAAGCGCGACGTGGCGTACGACATCGAGATGCCGGTGGCGCTCGGCGTGCGCCGCCGCAACGGCGCCGCCGTCGAGCCGGCCGACGGACTGACCGTGACCGACCTCAACGACCAGCACGGCTTCGTCACCGTGGAGTCAGGTGCGGTGCTCGAGGTCGGCGACGTGCTCGTTGCGGGCATCTCGCACCCGTGCACGGCGTTCGACAAGTGGCGCGCCATCCCCGTGGTGGACGACGGCTACCGCGTGACGTCCGTCGTCACGACGTACTTCTGAGCGGCCGGACTCCGTGAACGGGCCGGCCGACCTCGCCGGTTCGGTGGTGGTGCTCACCGGCGCCAACGGCGGGCTCGGCCGCTCGCACGTCGCCGGACTACTCGGCGCCGGTGCGACCGTCCTCGCCTGCGACCTGCACGGGGACTGCCGCTCCCCCGCCCACGAACGGCTCGCGTACGCGCGGCTCGACGTCACCGACGAGGCGCAGTGGGTGGCGGCGATCTCCCAGGCAGGGGCACTCGGACCGGTGCGGTGTCTCGTCAACAACGCAGGCCTCCTCATCAGCGGCAGCACCGAGCACGCCACGACGCACGACTGGGAGTCGACGCTGGCCGTGAACCTCACCGGTGCGTGGCTCGGCATGCGGGCCGTGATTCCGGCGATGCGCCGGGCCGGCGGAGGCTGCATCGTCAACGTGTCCTCCACGGCGGGGCTGCAGGGCTACGCCGGCGTCGCCGCCTACGTGGCCAGCAAGTGGGGCCTGCGCGGGCTCAC
>JAGWXX010000048.1 GCA_018969685.1 Acidobacteriota bacterium
ACCAGCTCCTCGAGGTCGGCGCCATGATCTGCCCCGGTGCGTTCCCGCACGCATCCAGCAGCCGCCTCGGCCTCGATGCGGTGCCGTTCCCCTACAAGATGACCACGATCTGCTTCGTCGGACCGTCCGCCTACGTCCCGGTGCACTCCGCGCTGACGCTCTTCCCCGAGGAGTTCCGCAGCAGGGTCGTGGCGCGCAGGCGGATCCCCGTCGCCGCAGCGGAGGCCGCGTCGTGACCGCCGTCGATCCCGCGGTCGATCCGACGACGGTGACCGTCACGATCAACGGCCGCCAGGTGACGGCGGTGAAGGGCGAGATGGTGATCGCCGCGGCGGACCGCTCGGGCGACTTCATCCCGCGCTTCTGCTACCACCCGCGCCTCAGCCCGGTCGGCATGTGCCGCCAGTGCCTCGTCGAGGTCGAGGGTCCGCGCGGTCCCATGATGGTGGTGTCGTGCATGACGCCCGTCGCCGAGGGCCAGGTCGTGCGCACCGCGACCCCGGAGGTGAAGAAGGCGCAGGAGGGGATCATCGAGCTGCTGCTCGCCAACCATCCCCTCGACTGTCCCGTCTGCGACAAGGGTGGCGAGTGTCCGCTGCAGGACCAGGCGTTCAGCCACGGTCCGGGTGAGAGCCGCTTCGTCGAGGAGAAGCGCCACTACGAGAAGCCGATACCGATCAGTGCCAACGTCTTCCTCGACCGCGAGCGGTGCATCCTCTGCGACCGCTGCACGCGGTTCGCCGACGAGGTGGCGGGCGACCCGTTGATCTCGTTCACGAGCCGCGGCAACGCGACGCAGGTGATGACGTTCCCGGACGAGCCGTTCAGCTCGTACTTCTCGGGCAACACCGTGCAGATCTGCCCCGTGGGTGCGCTGACGGCCCGGCCGTACCGGTTCAAGGCGCGGCCGTGGGACCTGCAGCAGGTGGAGAGCACCTGCACGACCTGCTCGGTCGGCTGCCGGACGGTCGTGCAGTCGAGCCGCGACCAGGTGCTGCGCACGCAGGGCGTCGACTCCGATCCGGTCAATTGGGGCTGGCTCTGCGACAGGGGCCGCTTCAACTTCGAGTCGCTGTCGTCCCCCGACCGTCTGGGGACGCCGATGGTCAGGGACGAGTCCGGCGCACTGGTTGCGACGACGTGGTCCGCGGCACTCGAGCGGGCCGGCCGCGCCCTGCGCACCGCGTGCGACAGGTCGCCGTCCTCCGTCGCCATCCTCGGCGGCGCCCGGGGCACGAACGAGGATGCGCACGCGTGGGCGCGGCTCGCCGATGCGCTCGGCGTCCGGCAGCGCGACGCCCAGCTCGGGGACGGGCTGCCGCCGGAGATCTTCGCGCTGCCGCAGGCGACCATCGACGACGTGGCGGCGTCGCCGACGATCGTGGTGCTCGCGCCCGACCTGAAGGAGGAGCTGCCGGTCCTCTACCTGCGCCTCCGCGACGCGGCGCGCAAGGGCGCCCGGATCGTCGAGGTGACGAGCCGTCCGTCCGGGCTCACGCCGTACGCATGGCACACGCTGCTCGTCGAGCCGGGCACCGCTGCGGCGCGGCTCCGTGACGGTGCGCTGCCGACGGAGGTCATGGCGCGGCTCGCCGCGGGCGGCGCCACGGTCGTCGTGGGACGGCCGAACCTCGCCGAGTCGCAGGCCTCCGTCGTCCACGCGCTGGCCGAGGTGCTGCACGCAGCGCCGGGCGCGCGGGTGCTGCCGGTGCTGCGGAGGGGGAACGTGCGGGGCGCCGTGGCTGCCGGTCTGCTGCCGCAGGGCGACGCCTCCGATGCGACGGAGATCCTGGAGGCCGCTGCTCGCGGCGCGATCGAGTGCCTCGTCCTCCTGGGTTGCGATCCGCTCGCCGACGTGCCCGACGCCGCGCTCGTGCAGCGCGCGCTCGCCGCGGTGCCCACCATCGTCGCCGTCGACACCACCCTCTCCGCGTCGACGGCGCGCGCAACCGTGGTGCTGCCCGCCGCGGCCAGCGGCGAGAAGGACGGCACGACCACGAACCTCGAGGGTCGCATCACCGAGGTCGCCCGCGCGGTCACCGCGCACGGCACCTCGCGTCCCGACTGGATGGTGGCCGTCGAGCTCGGGCAGGCGGCGGGCGTCGAGCTCGGCTTTGCGGTGCTCGCCGACGTGCGCGCCGACCTCGCGCGGCGGGTGCCTGCGTTCGCCGCGCTGGGCGGTGCGATCCCCGCGGACGGGGCGATGGTCGTGCATCCCGCACCGGTGTCCATTGCGCGCGTCGACTTCCGCGTCGCCGACCGCAACGCGTACCACCACCGCCTCGTAGTGGGGCGGACGCTCTACGACGGCGCGATCGGCACCGTGCAGAGCCCGAGCCTCGCCGAACTCGTCGCGCCGGGCGGCGTGACGGTGCATCCGCTCGACCTGCCGCGCGTGGGAGTGGTCGACGGCGACCGGGTCCGCGTCACCTCGTCGCGCGGCAGCATCGTCACCACCATCCACGGCGACGAGGGCGTCCTCCGTGGCACGGCGTGGATGACCCACCACCGCCCGGGGTGCGACACTGGCGCCGTGATCGACGCGGGACTCGACGTCGTCGACGTCGCGATCGAGAAGGAGTGAGCGTGCTCGCCATCGACCCGCTCCTCGTCGGCGACATCGACTGGGTGGCACTCGGCATCGTGGGGCTGAAGGTGCTCGTCGTGTTCGCGACCGGCCTGGTCGCGACGATGCTCATGGTCTGGTTCGAGCGCAAGGTCATCGCCGGGATGCAGAACCGCATCGGCCCGAACAAGGCCGGCCCCTTCGGTCTCCTGCAGACGCTCGCGGACGGCATCAAGCTCTTCTTCAAGGAGGACCTGATCCCCGACAGGGCCGACCGGTTCGTGTTCCGCCTGGCGCCGTTCCTCGCGTTCGTCCCCGCGTTCCTGTCCTTTGCGATCATCCCGCTCGGCGGCGACTTCCGGGGGGACGCCAACGGCATCGTCACGTGGTTCGGGCGCGAGACGCGGGTGCAGCTGGCGGATCCCTCCATCGGCGTGCTCTTCGCCCTCGCGATCTCGGCCATCGCCGTCTACGGCATCATGCTCGCGGGCTGGTCCAGCGGCTCGAAGTACCCGCTGCTGGGCTCGGTGCGCGCGTCGGCGCAGATGGTCAGCTACGAGGCCGCGCTGGGCCTGTCGATCGCGTCCGTGCTGGTCGTCGCGGGGACGCTCTCCACGAGCGGGATCGTCGACGCGCAGTCGACGCTCGGCACGTGGAACCTCGTCGCGACCGGTGTGGTGCCGTTCGTGGTGTTCCTCATCGCCGCGACGGCGGAGCTCAACCGTCCGCCGTTCGACCTCGTGGAGGCCGAGCAGGAGCTCGTCGGGGGCTTCCACACCGAGTACTCCTCGATCCGGTTCGCGCTCTTCTACCTCGCGGAGTTCATGAACACCGTCACGATGAGCGCGATGATCGTCACGCTGTTCTTCGGCGGACCGCAGCCGCCGGCCATCGGCGGGACCGTGCTCGACATCCCGTTGCTGCCGAACGGCCTCGAGGGGACGGTCTGGCTGTTCGCGAAGGTGCTGGTGTTCCTCTACGTCTACGTGTGGTTCCGTGCGACGCTGCCGCGCCTGCGCTACGACCAGCTGATGGACCTCGGCTGGAAGCTGCTGATCCCCGTGTCGCTCGGGTGGTTCATGATGCTGGTGGCGCAGCGGCTCGGTCGCGCGCTCGGCTGGAACCTCGGCGTCGTGACCGTTGCGAGCATCGCCGTGCTGGGGGCGTGCTGGGTCCTGCTGCAGCGGGCGCTCACGGTGTCCGCGTCGCGGCGCGACGAGCAAGGAGCGGCGTTCTGATGGGCTACCTGCAGGGATTCCTCGTCACGATGCGCCAGCGCGGCGAGAAGCGCCGCGTCACGACCCAGTACTCGGGCGGACGGGTGCTCCGCCGCGCGTCGAAGGGCGGCACCTCTGCGCCGTCGGGCCGCGCGGAGGAGCGCGACGAGAAGATCCCGAAGCCGGACCGCCTGCACGGCCGCCACGTGCTCAACCGCTACGAGGACGGGATGGAGAAGTGCATCGGGTGCGAGCTGTGCGCCGCGGTGTGCCCCGCGAAGTGCATCTACGTGCGCGGTCGCGACAACGACCCGCACGACCCCACGTCGCCGGGAGAGCGCTTCGGCTGGATCTACGAGATCAACTACCTGCGCTGCATCCACTGCGACCTGTGCGTCGAGGCGTGCCCGACCGAGGCCATCACCGAGACGAAGCTCTTCGAGTTCTCGTTCACGAACCGGAACGACGCGATCTACACGAAGGACGAGCTGCTCGTCGACGGCGAGGGCGCCCCGAAGCGCCTGCCGTGGGAGGACTGGCGCCCGGGCGAGGACGCCCGCACGTCGGCCTGGATGCGCGCGACGGCCGCGGCCGGCGACGCGTCGCACCGCGACACGGTGGGCTGGAGCGGCGAGCTCGGCCACGGCCGGCGGCCGGCCGAGGGCGGCGAGGACTGACGCGTGGACTTCTTCGTCTTCACCTGCGCAGCACTGATGTCGCTCGTCGGCGCGCTCGGCGTCGTCCTCCGGCGCAATCCGGTCCACGCCGCACTGAGCCTCGTGCTGACGCTCTTCGGCGTCGCGGTGCTCTTCGTGCTGCTGCAGGCCGAGTTCCTGGCGGCCGTCCAGGTGATCGTGTACGCAGGGGCGATCGTCGTGCTGTTCCTCTTCGTCATCATGCTCCTCGGCGTCGACCGCATCGAGAACCTGCGCACCGAGCCGATCGCGCTGCAGCGCTGGGTCGCCGGGCTCGTCGGACTCGCCCTGTCGGGGCTCCTCGTGGCGACCGCGCTCGTCGCCGGCGACGAGACGGTCGTGCGCGGCAGCGGCATCGCCAGCGCCGTCGCGGGTGACGACCCCGATGCGAACGTCCGCCAGATCGCGGGGGAGATCTTCGGCGACTACGTCGTCGCGTTCGAGCTGACGTCGGTGCTGCTGGTCGTGGCGGTCGTCGGCACGGTGGTCATGGCGCGGCGGAAGCAGGCCGCGAAGTGACCGCCGTGGTCCTGCAGCCCACGACGACGTGGTACCTCGTCCTGGCATCGGTCCTCTTCGTCATCGGCGCCACGGGGGTGCTCGTGCGCCGCAACCCGCTGGTCATGTTCATGTGCATCGAGCTGATGCTGAACGCGGTGAACGTCGCCTTCGTCGCCTTTGCGCACCGGCTGGGCGACCCGACCGGGCAGTCGGTCGTGTTCTTCGTGCTGGTGGTCGCGGCCGCCGAGGTCACCGTGGGACTGGGCATCATCGTCGCGATCATGCGGCGACGCACGTCGACGACGGCCGACGACCTGGCGGAATTGCAGGGCTGACGCCGTGGCCGACCTCGTCTGGATCCTTCCGCTGCTGCCGCTCGTCGGCGCGGTGCTCCTGCTGCTGGGTGGCCGGCTGGCCGGGGAGCGGTCCGGTTGGATCGCGACGACCGCGGTCTTCGGGTCGTTCGCCGGAGCCGTGCTGGTCTTCCTCGACCTGCTGTCGCGTCCGGCGGAGGAGCGCACCGTCGTCGTGCACCTCTTCGACTGGCTCCACGTGGGCGACCTCCGCGTCGATGCGGCGCTGCTCGCCGACCCGCTCAGCACGACGATGGCGCTGTTCATCACCGGCATCGGGGGCCTGATCCACCTCTATTCGATCGGGTACATGCACGGCGATCCCCGGTTCCCGAAGTTCTTCGCCTACCTGAACCTGTTCGTCTTCTCGATGCTGGTGCTCGTCCTCGGCGAGAACCTGCTCGTCACCTTCCTCGGGTGGGAGGGCGTCGGCGTGTGCTCGTACTTCCTCATCTCCTTCTGGCACGAGCGCCCCAGCGCCGCGACCGCGGGGAAGAAGGCGTTCGTCACCAACCGCATCGGCGACGTCGGCCTGATGCTCGCGATGTTCGTGGGCTTCGGCGCGGTCGGATCGGTGTCGTACGGCGCACTGAACGCGGCCGCGCACCACGGCGAGCTGGCCGGCGCGACTGCGACCGCCGTGGCGATGCTGGCCTTCGTGGGCGCGATCGGCAAGAGCGCGCAGCTGCCGCTGTACGTGTGGCTTCCCGACGCGATGGAGGGCCCGACCCCGGTGTCGGCGTTGATCCATGCCGCGACGATGGTCACGTCGGGCGTCTTCCTGCTGACCCGGCTCGCGCCCGTGCTGCACGCGGCGTCCCCCTGGGCCTCGGATGCCATCGCCATCGTGGGCGCGGCGACGGCGCTGTTCGCGGCGACGATCGCGCTCGCCCAGCACGACATCAAGAAGGTCCTCGCCTACAGCACGGTGTCCCAGCTGGGATTCATGTTCCTCGCCATCGGCAGCGGCGCCTTCGTCGCGGCGATCTTCCACATGGTGACGCACGCGTTCTTCAAGGCGCTCCTGTTCCTCGGGTCGGGCTCGGTCATCCACGGGATGCACCACGAACAGGACATGCGCCGGATGGGCGCGCTGCGGCGTGCGATGCCGGTGACGGCCGGCGTGTTCATCGTGGGCTGGCTGGCGATCGCGGGCGTCCCGCCGTTCGCGGGCTTCTGGTCGAAGGACGAGATCCTCCTCTACGTCCTCGCCGACAACCCGGTGCTCTACGGGGTGGGGCTCCTCACGGCGATGCTGACGGCGCTCTACATGACGCGCCAGGTGGTGATGGTGTTCTTCGGCGAGGCGCGCTGGAGCGACGCGTCGGAGGGGCACGGCGCGCACGGGGACGTCGCGCCGCACGAGAGCCCGTTCGTCATGCTCGCCCCGCTCCTCGTCCTCGCGGGGCTGTCGGTGGCGGGCGGCGGGTTGCAGCTGCCGTTCAGCAAGGACCTCCACTTCCTCGAGCGCTGGCTGCACCCCGTGATCGAGGGGGCCGAGGCGGACATCTCCGGCACGTGGGCCTACTCCAACAAATGGCTGCTCGCGGGTGTGGCGGTCGCCGCGGGCCTCGTCGGCATCGCATGGAGCCTCCTGACCTACGCGAGGCGCACGATTCCCGCGTTCGAGCCGGAGCTGCTGCAGCGGGGGTGGCGGTACGACGAGGGCATCTCCCGCGCGGTGGCGGGGCCCGGCGCGGCCGCATTCCGTGCGGTCGCGTGGTTCGACTCGCGCGTGGTCGACGGCGCCGTGAACGGCGCTGCGGCGGTGGTCCGTGGGTCCGCGACCGCACTGCGCAGCGTGCAGGGCGGGCTCGTCCGCGTCTATGCGGCGGTCGTGGCGGCCGGTGCGGCCGCAGTCACCGCGTGGTTCGTGCTCCGTTCGCTCCTCGGCTGACTGGCGACGCTTCGTGACGCGCGCCGTCCGCACTGCAACCGGGGCGGCGGCTGCGTTCGCCCTGTTGCTCGTCCTCGCGGGGCATGGGATCGTCCCGTCCATCGCGGCATCGGTCGCCGTCACGGTGCAGGCGATCGGCGGGGTCGTCGCCTGGTCGTTGGCGTCGCGACGCGGGAACGACGCGTCCGACGGCGCGGAGGACCTCGCCATCGGCGCGGTCCTCGGCATCGCCGCGTCGGCGCTGGCGTCGCTCGCGACGGTGGGCACCTCCCTCGACGCGTGGGGTTGGGTGCTGCCGACCGTGGCTGCCGTCGTCGTGGCGGCGGTCCGCCGCCATCGCATCGCCATCGCCCCGTTGCCGTCGTCGACGACGGGGTGGATCGCACTGGCGTCGCTCGTCGCGCTCTCGACGGAGTGGACCTGGATGCTTCCGACGCTGGTCGGCGCGGCCGCGCTCCAGGTGCGTCTGCGCACCGGACCGTGGGCGGGACGGCCGCCGGCGGGCCGGCGCATGCGCGCGGCGACCGCGTCACTGGTCGTCGCCTCCGTGGGCGCCCAGCTGGCGGCGCTGCGCATGCGGTCGCCGGCGTGGATCCAATTCCGTCAGTCGGTGCTCGACGTGCCCGACCACGTCTTCTTCGACGGCCTGTCGCGCGGGACCGTGCGCTGGGGCGCCGAAGGCACCGCGATCTTCGGCGCCGGTCTCGAGCCCTTCGGCTACCACTGGCTCGCGTATCTCTGGTCGGGTCGGGTGGTCTCGTTCTCGGGCGGTGACGGTGCCGCGATGGGCTCGCACGTGATCCAGGTCGTCGCGGTCGCCGCATGTGCAGCGCTGCTGCCGGCCCTCGTGGTGCACCTCGGCGGTTCGGAGCGCGCGGGCCGCGCGGGGGCCGTGGCCGTGGCCGCCCTCGTCGCGGTTCCGACCCCGTTGTTCCAGTCGCTCTCCGTGTACTCCCCGTCGCACGTCCTCAGCGTCGCGCTGCTCTTCGCGGTGGTCGCCGTCCGTGCGACGGCGCGGACGGGGCGGGGCCGAGGCCTCCTTCCGGTGCTTGCGTTGCTGTCTGTCGCGGCGGTCGGGATCAAGGTGACGTCGGTGATCCCGCTCGTCGCGATCGCGGGCATCGACGTCATCCGCGCGGCGGTGTCCCCGCACCCCGACGGCCGCACCCGGCGCACCGGACGCGCGGCCGCCGTCGCCGTGCCCTCCGTTGTCGCGATGGTGTGGTTCGTCGGCGACCGCTTCGGTTCGTCGGACGATTCGGCGACCGGATGGTTCCGGATCGTCTCCTCCGACGGCCCGCTCGCGACGGGCCAGCGCGGCATCGCCATCGTGTCGCTCGGGCTGCTCGGTGTCGCGGCGGGACTCGTGGCGACCGTGCCGGGACTGGTCGTCGCCGCACGGACACGGTGGGCGAACGGGGAGACCGCCGCGGTGCTCGCCGTGGCCGCGGCATCGTCGGCTGCCGCGGGCACCGTCTACGTCGGAACCGGGACCGGCGTCGCCTACTTCTTCAACGCCGCCACCGCCCTGGCCGCGCCGGTAGGCGTCGCGGCGCTCTCGGCGGCGGTGTCCCGCTCCGGGGTGCCGTCCCGTCGGTGGTGGATCGCGGCGTCGATCGCCGCCGTCGGAGCGTCGGTGCTGTGGACCAATGCCTACCTGCGCACGGCGCCGACGACCACTGCGAACGAGGCGCTGCGCAGCGTCCTGCTGGCGTCGCCGCTCCTCGTCGGCGCGGTCGCGGCGGCTGCCGCCCGGCCACGACGCCGGGCGTGCGCTGCGGCGCTCGCGGTGGCGCTCGTGGCATCCGCCGGATGGGCCGCATGGGTGCCGCGGTACGCGGTCCTGCACCTCCGCGAGGGCGCACGGATCGACGCCTCCGACGTGCTCGCGGGACGGCACGAGTACCGCGAGGTGCTGGAGTGGCTGCGCGACCACAGCGGACCCGACGACCTCGTCGCGACGAACCGCCAGTGCGCCGACCACGACGCGCGATTCCCGGACTGCACGGCCGTCTGGTCGCTGGTCACCGCGGTCACCGGCCGGAGGGTGCTCGCCGAGGTCCCCGACTTCACGCGCCCCGTGTGGCCGGAGATCGACGAGAGGGCGGAAGCGTCGATCGCGTTCGTCGATGCGCCGTCGTCGGCGACGGCCGCGAAGTTGTCGACTGCTAGCGTGACGTGGGTTTATGTCGACAAAGCCGTCACCGATGCGCGCTCGTGGGAGCCGTGGGCGCGCATCGAATACGAGAACGACCAGGCCGCGGTGCTGAGGCTCCTGCCGTGATCGCGGCGACTGCGGCGCCGTCCGCTCCGTTGCTGACGCTCCTCGTGCTCGTGCCGGCTGCCGGCGCCGTGCTCGTCGCGTCGCTCGCCCGCGCCCGCGCCGAGTGGGTCAAGCTCGCCGCCATCGCATCCAGCACCACGACCCTCGGGTTCGCGATCTGGATGGTCGTCGAGTTCCCGACGGGGTCGAGCGGCTTCCAGTTCGTCTCCCGCCACGAGTGGATCGCCCAGTGGGGGATCTCCTGGCACCTCGGCGTCGACGGCATCTCGCTGTTCCTCGTGCTGCTCACCGCGGCGCTCTTCCCGCTCGTCATCGCCGGCGTCGATGCCCACCACGACGAGGCGCGCTACCTCGCCTGGATGCTGCTGCTCGAGGCGGGCGTGATGGGCAGCTTCCTGAGCCTCGACCTCTTCCTGTTCTTCGTCTTCTTCGAGATCGTGCTCGTGCCGATGTACTTCCTCATCGGCGGCTGGGGGTACGACCAGCGGGTCTATGCCGCGGTCAAGTTCTTCCTCTACACGATGGCCGGTTCGGCGCTCCTGCTGGTCGGCATCGTCGCGACCGCGTTCATCGCGCGCGAACGGACGGGTGAGCTGACGTTCGACGTCGTGCGCATCGCCGGGTCGGGGGGCTTCGGCACCACGGAAGGTCGGTGGCTCTTCGTCGCGTTCATGGTGGCGTTCGCCGTGAAGGTGCCGCTCTTCCCGCTCCACACCTGGCTCCCCGACGCCCACACGCAGGCGCCGACCGGCGGTTCCGTGATCCTCGCGGGTGTGCTGCTGAAGCTCGGCACCTACGGCATGCTCCGCTTCGCCATCGCGCTGTTCCCGGAGGCGGCGATGTGGGCGCGGCCCGTGGTCTTCACGCTCGCCGTCGTCGGCATCATCTACGGCGCGATCGCCGCGACGATGCAGACCGACCTCAAGCGCCTCGTGGCGTACTCGTCGGTCGCGCACCTCGGGTTCATCGTGCTCGGCACCTTTGCGCTCACCACTGGTGCGACCACGGGCAGCGTGATGCAGATGGTGAACCACGGCGTGTCGACCGGCGCGCTCTTCCTGCTCGTCGGCATGATCTCCGAGCGGCGCCACACGCGTGCGATCGCCGACCTCGGCGGCATCCAGTCGGTGGCGCCGGTCTTCGCCGGGTTCTTCATGGTGGTGATGCTCTCGTCGATCGGCGTTCCCGGCCTCAACGGCTTCGTCGGCGAGTATCTCGTGCTCATCGGCTCGTTCGGCGAGGCGCGGTGGTGGGTCGTGGCCGCGACCACCGGCGTCGTGCTCGCCGCGCTCTATCTGCTGTGGGCCTACCAGCGAGCGTTCCACGGGCCGGCCGAGGGGCCGAACGCGTCGTTCCCCGAGATCACGGTGCGCGAAGGCGCCCTGCTCTCCGTGTTCGTCGCCGCGGCCCTCGTCGCGGGCATCTACCCGAAGCCGATGATCGACCGCGTCGAGCCGAGCGTCGCGGCGCTCGTCGAGCGCGTGCGCGACGCTGCACAGGACGGAGAGGTCGCACCGTGAACCCCGCCACGTTCGTCGGCCCGTCGATCGACTGGTTCCTCGTCGCACCGCTGCTCGCGCTGGTCGCCGGCATCGTCGTGCTGCTCGCGGTCGGGTCGCTGACGCCCCGATGGCCGAAGGGCTGGTACGCGGGGGTGGCTGCGCTCGCTGCCGGTACGGCGGGAACCCTCGCCGCGACCGCGTGGGAGCGAGCCGTGCAGCCGGTTGGCCTCGCCGCCGGTTCGCTGGTCATCGACCGCTTTGCGATCGTCGCTGTCGTGGCCATCGCGCTCTCCACGGTGCTCGTCGCGGCGATGTCCGATGCGGCAGGGACCGGCAACCTCGAGTTCTCCGCGCTCCTGCTGGCTGCGGCGGTCGGCGGCACGGTGATGGTGGTGGCGAACGACCTCGTCGTGCTGTTCGTCGGCCTCGAGACGATGAGCCTCGCCTTCTACGTGCTCGCGGCATCGGACCGAGACCGGCCGACCAGCGGCGAGGCCGGGCTCAAGTACTTCATCCTCGGCGGGTTCGCCTCGGCGTTCTTCCTCTTCGGCGTCGCCTTCGTGTACGGGTCGACGGGTTCGACGAACCTGGGCACCATCGCAGAGCGCCTGTCGTCGGAGGTCCCCGTCGCGTCCACCGGTGCCCTCGTGCTCGCCGGCACCGCGCTGCTGTTCGTCGGCTTCGCGTTCAAGGTGTCGCTGGTGCCGTTCCACGTGTGGACCCCTGACGTCTACCAGGGCGCACCGACGCCGGCGACGGCGATGTTTGCGTCCGTCGGCAAGGTCGTCGGCGTCGCGGCGCTGCTGCGCACGTTCCTGTCGGCGCTGCCGGTGCGGTCGGACGACTGGCGACCGGTGGTCTGGGTGCTGGCGGCTGCCACGGTCGTGGTCGGGGCCGTGCTCGCCGTCGTGCAGCGCGACGCGAAGCGCATGCTCGCGTACTCCTCGGTCAGCCACGCCGGATTCATCCTCGTCGGACTCGTCGCGGCGTCGCGGACGAACGAGCCCGACGCGGCGCTCGGCGTGCCGGCCGTCGCCGCCTATCTCGCGGTCTATTCGGTGCTGGTCGTCGGCACGCTCGCCGCGGTGGCGCACGCCGCCGGCGCGGGCGACGCGCCGTTGTCGTCGCTCGACGGGCTCGGCCGCACCAGTCCCGTGGTCGCGTGGTCGGCGACGGTGCTGCTGCTCGCCCAGGCCGGCGTGCCGCTGACCGCGGGTTTCGTGGCGAAGTTCGGCGTCATCCGCGCCGCCGTCGCGACGGGCGACCACGCGCTCGCGGTGGTCGCGATGCTCGGCGCCGTGGTGGCCGCCTACCTCTATCTCCGGCTGATGGTCGGCATGTGGCTGAAGGAGCCGGCACAGCCGGACCCCAGGCCCGTGCCCGTGTCGACCGGCACGGTCGTGGTGGCCTGCGCCGCCGCGACGCTCGTGGTCGGCGTCGTGCCCGGCCCGTTGCTCGACGCGCTCGCCGGCCTCGGGCTGTAGCCGTCGCCTAGTAGCTGCCCCAGAGCGGGTCGCTGGGCATGTAGCGCTCGACGAGCACGACGTCCTCGGGGCTGTCGACCGAGAACGAGTGGCGGTTGGGGTACGACGCGACGTACTGGCGGTACGGCATGTCGAGGATCCGGTTGCTGTCGCACGACTCGAGGCGCTCCAGGCGGGTCTCGCGGAACCCGGTGAAGGCGCGCAGCGCGTGCCAGCGGAACGCGAAGATGCCGTGGATGCGCAGTGCCCCGAGCGACGGGCTGAAGCCGTCCTTGCCCCACGGGATCGGGGCGCGCGAGGTGTAGAGCACCTCGCCGTCCTCGTTCGCCACGAGCTTGACGATGTTCGGGTTGCGCCACAGCTCCTCGTCGACGATCTCCATCGCGAGCACGGTCGCGTGCACGTCCGGCCGCTCGAGGATGGGCCGGACGACCTCGTCGATCATCCCGGGCTCGAGCATGGGCTCGTCGCCCTGCACGCACACGACGACGTCGTCGTCGGCGACCGGCGAGCCGAGCAGGGACGCGGCCTCCGCCACGCGGTCGAGCGCGCGGGTGTGGTGGGTGCCGGTCATCACGACCCGGTGGCCGAGCCCCTCGCACACGGTGCGGATCTCGTCGTCGCACGTGGCCACGACGAGCTCGTCCCACCCCTCCCAGAGGCGGGCCCTCGCGTGGACGTGCTCGACCATCGGGCGCCCGAGGATCGGATGGAGGGGCTTGCCGGGGAACCTCGAGGCCGCCATGCGGACCGGAACCACGCCGATGATCTTCGCCACGGAACGCCTCCTTCGTGCGGAGCGAGTGTAGACGAGGGCGTCAGGAGAGGTGCCGGAGCACCGCGCTGATCACGCGGTCCTGCTGGCGCCGCGTCATCTGGTGGTAGAGCGGGAGGATCAGCGACGAGTCGCTCAGGCGCGCGCTGTTCGGCAGCGGGCCGGATGCGTGCGCGGCGCCGGCGGGCTCGCGGTGCGCGCACATGATGCCGCGACGGGTCGAGATGCCGTCCGCCGCAGCAGCCTTCTTCGTCCCTGCGGCGCAGTCGCTCGATGCGGGCGGCGGGCGCGGCATGTTCCTCGTCAACGGGGATCCGCGCATCGCCAACCTGCTGGATGCGGCCCGCGCGGAGTGCTCGGGGAAGGATCCGTCGACGACGGTCGAGGTGCTGGACTACCTCTCGGCGGAGTGCGGGGAGTTGCCCCTGGGCAGGTCGGCCGACACGCCGTAGCCGCGCGCGACCAGTTCGTCGCACAGCGCCGTCGAGTGCCCGATTCCGCGCGTCTCGAGCACCAGTTGCACGATCGTCTCGCGGGCGTGCAGCTCGACGCCGTCGCGGTGGTGCTGCACCTCGATGACGTTGGCGCCGAACGCGCCGCACACCTGCAGCACGCCGGCGAGCGCACCGGGCCGGTCGGGGATGCGCACGACGATGACGAGGCGGCGCCCGGCCCCGGTCTCGTGCCGCCTGATCAGGTTGGGCAGCAGGCCGACGTCGAGGTTGCCGCCGGACAACACGACGCAGGTGCGGCCGCGCGCAGGCGGCACGACCGCCCCGGTCATCAGCGCGGCGACGCCGACCGCGCCGCCTCCCTCGACGACCATCTTCCCGCGCTCGATCAGCAGCACCATCGCATCGGCGATGGCGTCCTCGCCGACGACGACCACCTCGTCCACGAGCCGCTCGATGATCGGCGCGGTCACGGTGCCGGGCCGCTTCACGGCGATCCCGTCGGCGAGCGTCGCGACGGGTCCGTCGGGGACGGGCCCGCCGGCGTACGGGGCGCAGGCCGACGCCTGCACCGCGACGATCCGCGCGGACGGCGCGCGCTCGCGCACCGCGATGGCGAGGCCGGCGGTCAATCCGCCGCCTCCCAGCGGCACGACGACGAGCGACAGGTCCCCGACGTCCTCCACGACCTCGAGGCCGAGCGTGCCCTGCCCCGCCACGGTGCGCTCGGCGTCGTAGGGGTGGCAGAAGACCATGCCCTCCGCCGCGGCGCGCGCCTGCGCCTGGGCCACGGCGGAGTCGACGCTGTCGCCGCCCTCCACCACGGTCGCGCCGTACCCGCGGCACGACTCGACCTTCGACAACGATGCGCCCGCCGGCACGTGGATCTCGCACGGCACGCCGTGGACGCGCGCGGCGAGTGCGAGCCCCTGCGCGTGGTTGCCGGCGCTGCCCGCGACGACGCCGTGGCGCGCCGACCCGCCCAGGTGCGCGAGCACGTTCATCGCCCCGCGGATCTTGAACGAGCCCGTCCGTTGCAGGTTCTCCGCCTTCAGGACGACGTCCCCGCCGAACCACTCGGACAGGTGCGCCGACGGCACGATCGGGGTATGCAGCGCGACGCCGCCGAGGTTCGCGCGGGCGGCGACGACGTCGGCAAAGGTCACCGCCACTGCGCCGCCTCCGTCGCGCGGGTGCGCGGTCGCTCGTCGAGGATGGGCACGGCGGTGCCTAGGGTACCGTGACCCCGTGCGAGCACTCGTCGTCGGCAACGCGGGCGACGCAGATCCGGGCCTCGTCGGCGAACGGCTCGAGCTCCTCGGCTTCGCGCTCTCGTCGGTTGCGCGCGAGGAACCGGGCCAGTGGCCGTCGCTCGTCGGAGCGGACCTCGTGTTGCTGCTCGGTTCCGACTGGTCGGTGTACTGGGACGGAGTCGCGAGGCAGGTCCGCGCCGAGCAGGAGCTGGTGCGCGAGTCGCACCGCCGCGGGGTGCCGGTGCTCGGCATCTGCTTCGGCGCGCAGCTGATGGCGTC
>JAGWXX010000049.1 GCA_018969685.1 Acidobacteriota bacterium
GCGTCGGTGCTGGTGCAGCGGTCCGAGCGGGGCGATGAGATGTTCGTGGCAATGGCCAACCGGCACGCCGCGCACGCGGACGACATGGACGCACTCTCCGCGGTGAGGGGCTGACGTGGGCCGTTTCGACGCAGCGGACGAGCGCTTCGGGCACCAGGTGCCCCTTCCCTTTCGCGACGTCGCGCTGCACCACCACCACTGGCGCGAGAGTCTCTTCTTCGTCGCGCACTCCCCTCACGGGCCCGACGACGTGGCGATCCTCACGCTGGCGCACTTCCCCGCGCGACGCGAGATGGACTCGCTGCAACTCGGACGCTGGAACGGCAAGCCGGTCGCTGCCCGGCACGTGCGTCCCGCGGATGGAGACCACGACGACTGGCGAGTCGGACCGGTGCAGATCGAGGTGCTCGAGCCTCGGCGTTCCCTGCGCCTGACCGTCTCCCCGTCAGAGGCGAGCCCCGTCTCGCTCGACCTCGTGTTCACCGCGCGCACCGAGCCGTACCAGCTGCGGCGCGGCAGCATGCTGGCGGGTCACGAGGTCATCTGGGACCAGACGCACATGATCCAGTCCGGCTGGTGGGACGGCACCGTGACACGTGACGGTGTTGTGCGTGACATCGACCGGTGGTGGGGACAGCGCGACCATTCGTGGGGTGTGCGCGTGCACCACCGGTGCCCGATGTGGATGTGGCTCGCCATCCAATTGCCAGAGGGAATGCTCGGTGTGTGGTGCTGGGAGCTCCCGGACGGTTCGCGCGTCTACACCGACGGCTGCTTCGCCCCCGCCGACCTTTCCGACCCGGTGCCGGTCGTCGAGTTCCGGCACGACCTCCACTGGCGCGACGGTCTCGGGCGCGAGGTCTCGTACGAACGGTTCGGGGCCAGCGTCCGCGGGCTCGGCGGCACCTGCACGGCACGACTCGCGGACAGACGATCGATCACGGTCGACGTGACGGGTCGCTGGGCGCAGCGCTACGACGTCTTCGCGCCGGGCACGCCCGACTCGCTCGGCGGCGGCCTCATGGAGTGTGAGGTTGCATCGTCAGACGGCCAGGTCTGCACCGGCATCGTCGAGGTCACCGGTCAGTGGCATCACCGATACTTTCCGTTGCACCGCGGAGACCGCCTGCCCCCCGATGGCCATACGCCAACGGAGGGGCGGCGGGCCTGAGCCCACCGCCCCTCCGTTCGGGACGTCGTCACTCCGTAGTGGCTACTTCTTCGTCACCTTCTTTTTCGCAGGCTTCTTCGGGCACACCGTCACCGGCTTCTTGCCCTTCCGCTTCACTACGCGGCATCCGCTCGGAGTCGCCTTTGCCACCGAGACGCCCAGTGACACCGAGCGGATCGTGTTGTCGGTCGTGAACCCCGACACCTGGATCGTGTGGGTGCCCGTCGGCAGGTCCGACGGCACGGCCACCGAGCCGAGGAACGCTCCGTCTCCGTCCGCCTTGAACGACCCGATCAGACGTGTCGTCGACGAGACGAACACGTTGATTTGGCTCTGCGGAGCGAAGCCGTACCCGCCGACCCGCACGCCAGCCGACTGCTCGAGTCCGAGGACGTAGTTCTTGTTCGATTGCTGGGTGACGGCGCACGTCGGGCAATCGCCGCCGATAGTCATCTCAAATCTACCCGCTCCCGTGCCGTCACCCGCAGACGACATCCTGAGCACGTCGTTGCGAGTAGTTCGATCCTGCGTGGGCACAATCGTGAGGTCGATCGGCCGGCCGCCCACGTACATCACCGCCTGGCCCGGAGGGACGCGCGGCGTGTCTCCCGAGGGGAGCAGGAACGGTGCGGGCGGCACGGTCGTCGTGGCGAACAGGATCTCGCGGGCCGGGTCGTCAAGATCGATGCATTGGAGACCGATACATGGGACTTGACCCATGGCGGGGCGCTCGAATCCGGTCGTCACGCCGCCCACCATGCCGAACGTGTAGCGGCCGAGCACGGAGGGAGCGTTCATGTGGTTCGACGTCATTCGCGTAGCCGAGCTCGAGGACTGTTGCACGAGGTCGCCGATCGGCGTGTACGGGAAGATCTCGTAGTCATCGGAGACCCTCAATTCGGTGGCGCCTCCGGCAACGAGACCCGTCACTGCCGTGTTGGTGTACGTGGTGTAGCGGCCCGGCACCTTCAGCACGATGGTGGTACCCGAGGTTCCGGATTGCGTGCGCCCGTTGTGGCCTTGGAACGGTGCCCCATTGACGTCGGTGAACCTGACCAGGTCCCCTGGTTTCAGTCCGTGCGCGGCCGCGGTCGTGATCGTGATCGTGCACTGAGTGGGGCAGTTCTCGATCTTGTAGTCCTGCGCGTCGAGCAGCGTCCGGTAGCTCGCCCAGCCGATGCCCCAGCGCGCATCCGCCGGCGCATACCCGCCGTTCGCGAGGGTTGCATCAGCCGTCCAGCTTCCCGCGCCGCTGCCTTCGGAGACCGTCGCGCTGTATGCCCTGTAGCCGTCCTCGTCGTCGGTCATCGTGCCGTAGTTGTACTCGACGTCGAAGTCCCAGCCGACGGTGTTGTCCCCCGTCGCCTTCTTGACGAACACCAGTTGGAGGGTCGAGAACCGTGCCCTCGGGTTGCCCTGCGAGTGCATTGCGACGCGGTACCACGAGAGCACCATGGCATCCCTGCCGGAAATCGTCGTCGTGCCCCAGTACATCTGGCCAATCGCCCCGTAACCGTCACTCATGAACCACTTGTTGGGCGCCGTGAGGTTGACTGCGGTGCCCGCATTGAAGCCTGCGGGCTGGGGGAAGGTCAGTGTGGTGGCACCGGTACGGGTCACCTGGAAGTGCTTGTCGTCGATCGCAGTGATTCCCGTCCCCGCAAAGGTGATGTAGTCCCCCGTTCCGAGCTTGTGTGCCGCAGCGGTCGTGACCGTCACGGTGGTGCCGTCGCCCGTGACACCGCCCACCGCCAAGCTGCCATAGACCCGAATTCGCCTCGCGGTTCCGGCACTCTCCGTCCCCACGGTGGCATTCGCGTAGGTAAACGTCGTCGACGACGGGACGCTCGCAACTTCACGGGTGCCATTGAACGCCGTGGTGCCCGCGATGACCACCTCGGAGCCCACGGTGTACCCGTGTGCATTGGCCATCGTGACCGTCACCGTGGTGCCATCCCCGACGATGCTCGTGATCTTCGGATCATGGATCTCCCACGATGGCGTCACCGCAACGTCCTTCGAGAGGTTGTGGTCGGTTGCCAGCACCGCAATGAATGGCTCTTGCGTGTCGATGGCCGAGTACGCGACGGAATCGTCGTACGCGCCACCTCCGCTACACCCGCCGGTGGCTGTCGTGCTCGTTGCGTCCGTCACGACCGCCGCAGCATTGGTCGGGAAGATGCCACCGTTCACCGAAAGACACATGTTGTCGTACTTCGTCCCGAAGAAGTTGATTGGAAAGAGACCGGGATAGGTCGTCACAACGTCGTCGAGCCCCACGAGGCTTCTAACCACCGAGCCAATCATCGTCCCGTCGGCGCGGTACCGCATTGCGCTCGATGCGTCCGCCGGATTCGCGGCAGGAGGTACCGCCTTGACTCGTCCGGTCGCTGGCACCACCAGCGACACCGCAACCAGCGACGCCGCAACAGCGACCAGTGCGCCGATCGTCTTGCTCGGGTTTCGCGGTCCTACCACAGTGATCTCCTTTGATATCAATCCCCACGTTGGAGGGGGTTGCCTCCTGCACTGACAATGTAAGTTGGCGCGTACTCGCTGTGGTGGATACCCAGGGGACCACACCACCACCCACCCCACCCGGGCGCATACGATTGGGACAGTGGTCCGTCGTGGAGCCCCAGCAATGCACCCGCCGTCCCGGCACCTCGGATTGGGATTGTCCGAGCCGTCAGGGCTCGCGACTGCCGCCGGTCTGGCAGTGGCCGGAGCGGTGTCGCTCATGGTCTTCGCGTGGCCGGTGTCGCGCTCGGGTGACGGCTTTGAGTCGGACGTACTGACCCACTTCCTGCTCCTCCACCAGACCCTCCACGGAACCTGGTGGTCCTACACGGCGCTGTACTACCCGCTCCGCCTCGTCACCGTCGGCACGTCCGAGCCCCAACTGATCATCCAGGCCGGATTCATGGTGCTCGGAGCCATCGCAGCCGCCAAGGGCGTGTTGACGGCGGCGCTGCTGCAGAGCGAGGGCTACCGGCCCGCCGGCGGCGCAGCCACTTCGGTCATGCTCGGAACAGTCCTCGCCCTGCCCCTGCCGATGTGGGCCGACCACTTCTACCTCGGCACGTTTCCTCCGAACTCGCTGGGCAGTGCCACGCAGCCGCTGGCCAATGCCATGGCGATCCCCGCCGTCTGGGCGTTGTGCGCGTGGTTCGACCGGCCGGACCGTCGACGCCTTCTCCTCGTCGCCGGTGCAGGACTGCTGTCGGCGCTGGCCAAGCCCGCGCTCACGCCGGCTTGGGTAGCCGGCACCGCGGTGCTCCTCACATGGATGGCGTGGCGGGGATCCCTACGGTCCCGTCAGGCAGTGGGATCCTGGCTCGTCATCGCCACGCTCCCCGTCGCCACACTGCTGATGAACCTGCAGACCTCCTACGGCGGCGGCGCCCAGCGCGAGGTGCGCCTGCGGCCCATCAGCGAGCTGTCACCGACACTGCCAGTCGACCTGCTGCGATCGTGGGTATTCCCGATCGCCGTCGCACTCGCACTGGCACTCGAGGCCCGCCGACCCGCTCTCGCCGGCCCGGCGCGGGTCGGGGGATCGGTGCGGTGGTCGCTGCGGACGGTGGGACCGGCGTGGCTGCTGCTCGCCGTCGCGTGGGCGCAGACCCAACTCTTCTGGGATACCGATCGCAACGGCGTGCCCATCGGCTACGGGGACATGAACTGGGGCGCCATGGCCGCTACAAGCGGGCTCTACGCCGTGTCGGCCATGGCGCTGCTGTGCGTATCCCCGCGCCGGCGGATCGTCCCGTTCGCCATCCTTGCCGTGCAGACGCTCGCTGCGCTCGTGCACCTGCACAACTGGGTGCGGACCGGCAGCTACTTCTAGTCGGGGTCCCGGACAGTGCCGAACCGCCTACTGGCGCGACTCGATGGCGCGGGCCTCTGCATCGCCCGTGCGGCCGTCTGCCGCGCTGACGATGCGGAACTCCACCCAGTGCAGCCTGCCCGCGAACGGGAACGGCCCCGAGTAGCGGTCGCTGACCGGTGAACCGGCGTCCTCTCCGACGGTGGCGCCGACGCTGGAGATGATCCGCATGAACGCCGGGAGGTGCAGCGACCCGGCCCCTGCGCCGCCGACCAGCAGCGTCACGTCGGCGGTGGAGTCGCCGCGACGGAACCGCACCTCCAGCAGCGACTCTCCGGCGGGCACCGGCACCGACGACGACGCGACGTGGTGCGCGCCGAAGTAGTTGTAGTCGAACCACAGGCGGTCGCCGTCGACGAAGATGCTGAGGCCCGCATTCTCGGTGCCGGTGGCGAAGAGCACGCCGCCGTCGCCCGCCGAACGCGTCACGAGCGCCCCGAAGTCCCACGAGCGGCCGCCGATCGGTGCGCACGCCTGCGTGGGAATGCGGGCCATCGGCGGGAAGTAGCGGTACGTGCGGTCGGGCCGGTGCGGTCCGTGCCCGTGCGTGCGCACCTTGAAGAGCGCGACCCCCCGGTCGTCCAGGGGAAGGACGCCGTGCTCCTCGGCCTCGCGCCACCACAGGTCGACCAGCTCGTGCACCTTGCCGGGCATCTCGGCGGCGAGGTCGCGGGTCTCCGACCGGTCGGCCGACAGGTCGTACAGCTCCCACACGTCGTCGTCGAACGGCACGCCCATCGTGTGGCGGGTGACCGCCTTCCAGCCGTCGGAAACGATCGCGCGGTGGCCGGCGTTCTCGAAGTACTGCACCCGCTTGCGGCCCGGCGCCGACGCGTCGCCGAACGCGTAGGCGAACGACGTGCCGGTGACCGGCAGCTGCTCGACGCCGCGGTGCACGGCGGGGGGCTCGATCGACAGCAGCTCGTAGATCGTCGGCACCACGTCGCTCACCGTGTGGAACTGGTCCCTGATGCCGCCGCCACCGGCGATGCCCCGCGGCCAGTGCACCACCATCGGCACGTGCACGCCGCCCTCGTGGGTGTTCTGCTTGTACCACTTGAACGGCGTGTTGCCCGCCTGCGCCCAGCCCCACGGGTAGTTGGAGTGGCTGTGCGGGCCGCCGATGTCGCCGATGCGGGCGACGGCCTCGTCGGGGCTCTCGATCAGCATGTTGAAGAACTTCATCTCGTGCAGCACTCCGAACGGACCGCCCTCCTGGCTGGCACCGTTGTCGCTGTGCAGGACGACGATGGTGTTGTCCAGCGCACCGAGCGACGCCAGGCCGTCGAGGTAGCGGCCGATCTGCGCGTCGGTGTGCTCGAGGAACGCGGCGAACGCCTCCTGCAGGCGGATCGCGAGCCGGCGCTGGTTGTCGGGCAGGGACGACCACTCCTCGACGCCGGGGTTGCGCGGTGCGAGCGCGGTGCCGGGCGGCACGACGCCCATCTCCAGCTGGCGGCGGTGCCAGCGCTCACGGGCGACGTCCCAGCCCTCGTCCCACTTGCCGCGCTGGCGCTCGAGGTACTCGCGCGGCGCCTGGTGCGGCGCGTGCGTCGCGCCGAACGCGAGGTACTGGAAGAACGGACGGTCGGGCCGGATGGAGAGGCTGTCGCGCGCGAACAGCAGCGCGTGGTCGACGAGGTCCTCGCTGAGGTGGTAGCCGTCCTCCGGCCGCTTCGGCGGCTCGACGTGGTGGTTGTCGTACACCAGCTCGGGGCTGAACTGGTCGGTCTCGCCGTCGAGGAACCCGTAGAAGCGGTCGAACCCGCGGCCGAGCGGCCACTGGTCGAACGGGCCGGCCGCCGAGGCCTGCTCCATCTGCACGAGGTGCCACTTGCCCGTGCAGAAGGTGGCGTAGCCGTGCAGCCGCAGCACCTCCGCCACGGTCGCCGCGCGGTGCGTGACGTGGCCGCGCATGTTGGGGAACCCCGTGTTGAAGTTGGAGATCGAGCGCATCCCCACCTCGTGCGCATTGCGGCCCGTCAGCAGCGCCGCGCGCGTCGGGCTGCACAGCGGCGTGACGTGGTAGTTCGTGAAGCGCAGGCCGTTCGCCGCCAGCGCGTCGATGCGCGGCGTCGGGATCGTGCCGCCGAAGCAGCCGAAGTGCGAGAAGCCGAGGTCGTCGATGAGGATGAGCACGACGTTCGGTGCCCCCTCGCCGGGGTGCGGCGGCTCGGGCCAGTGCGGCACCGATTCCGCGACCGTCCGGCCGATCACCCCGCCGAAGCCGTCGTGCATGCCGATTCCCGCGCCCATTCCGGCCCCCTGCGCCCCGCGTTGGTGGCCGCGCCGCGCGCCTGACAGAGTAGTTGCGAGGTTCACATGCACGTCCTTCGTACGCCAGACGAACGCTTCGACGGTCTCCCCGGGTTTCCGTTTGCGCCGCGGTACGCCGAGGTGGACGACGGCGAGGGCGGGTCGCTTCGCGTCCACTACCTCGACGAGGGCCCTGCCGGCGCCGACCCCGTGCTGCTCATGCACGGCGAGCCGTCGTGGTGCTACCTGTACCGCACGATGCTGCCGGTGCTCGTCGCCGCCGGACACCGCGTCGTCGCCCCCGACCTCGTGGGCTTCGGCCGGTCCGACAAACCGTCGCAGCAGCGCGACTACACCTACGCGAGACACGTCTCGTGGATGTCGCAGCTGGTGTTCGACCGGCTCGACCTGCGCCGCGCCACGTTCTTCGGCCAGGACTGGGGAGGGCTCATCGGCCTGCGCCTCGTCGCCGCGCAGCCGGAGCGCTTCGACCGCGTCGTCGTGGCGAACACCGGGCTGCCCCTCGGCGACGGCAAGGTCAGCGAGGCCTTCCTCGCGTGGCAGAAGTATTCGCAGGAGTCGCCGTCGTTCCACGTGGGGAAGATCGTCAGCGGCGGCTGCGCGGTGCGGCTCGACCCCGAGGTCGCCGCCGCCTACGACGCGCCGTTCCCCGACGAGTCGTACCTCGCCGGCCCGCGCATCCTGCCGTCGCTCGTGCCGACGACCGCCGACGACCCGGAGGCACCTGCCAACCGCGCCGCATGGGACGTGCTGCGCCGGTTCGACCGGCCGTGGCTGTGCGCGTTCAGCGACCGCGACGCCGTGACGCGCGGCGGCGACGCGCCGTTCATCCGCGAGGTGCCCGGCGCCGCGGGACAGCCGCACACGACCATCGAGGGCGGCGGCCACTTCCTGCAGGAGGACCGTGGACCCGAACTGGCCGGCGTGATCGCCGGCTTCATCGCCGCGACGCCGCGGCGCTGAGCTCGACCCCCGCTACCTGCCGGCCCGGGCCGACAGCCTGAGCGCCTCGTCGACGATCTCCATCGGGTGGCGCACCGCGACGCCCGCCGCGGCGAGGTGCATCGAGCACCCGGGATTCGCACTCGCGACGACGTCCGGGCGTGCACGGCCGATGGACGAGAGCTTGCGCTCGCGGATCTGGCCCGCCATCCCCGGCTCGAGCACCGAGTAGGCGCCGCCGGCGCCGCAGCAGAGGCCCTCGTCGTCGAGCTCGACGCACTCGCGCACGAACGGCCGCAGCACCGTGCGCACCGGTTCGTGCGCGCGCTGGACGTGTCGGAGGTGGCACGGGTCCTGCACGGCGACGCGCAGCGCGAGCGGCTCGACCGTGGGCAGGCGGTCGACGTGGCGCGCGAGGAACTCCTGCACGTCGACGACGCGCGCCGAGAACGCCCGCGCCTCGTCGGTGCCCAGCAGGTGCCCGTACTCCTTCAGCGCGGCGCCGCAGCCGGCCGAGTTGACGACGATCGGCGCGTCGCCCGGAAGCCCGTCCATCGTCCGGCGGGCCAGCGCAACGGCGCGGTCGTGCAGGCCGGCGTGCACGTGCAGCGCGCCGCAGCACGGCGCACCGGCGCCAGTGGGGCGCACCCCGAACCCCGCTGCCTCGAGCACCCGCTGCGTCGCGAGGTGCACGTCGCGCTGCCACGCATCCATGACGCAGCCGGTGAACATCCAGACGTCGTCGCCCGATGCCCGCAGTGGCGCACGCCATAGCGGGATGCGCGCCGAGAGACCGAGCCGGCGCGGCACGAGGTGCGCGCGCTGCGCGATCCCGAGCAGCACCGAGCCGGCGCGCAGGAGTCGGGGCCGCGACAGCGGGGCGAAGGCGAGCGCGCGGATCCAGCCCCCGCGGCGGGAGGCGAGCGTCGCCTTCGTCGCCTCGATGAGCGAGCCGTACTGCACCCCCGAGGGACACGCCGGCTCGCACGCCCGGCACTGCACGCACGTGTCGAACGCGCGGACGACCTCGCGGGTCAGTGGCGCGCCGCGGTCCTGCACCTCCCGCATCAGCGCGATGCGGCCGCGCGGCGACATCGTCTCGTCGGCCGAGACGCGGTAGGTCGGGCACGCGGTGAGGCACAGGCCGCACTGCACGCAGGCGTTCAGCCGCTCGGGGTCGATGCCAAGGTCCATCAGCGCCTCGCAGGGTCGCGGCCGGGATTGAGCCGGCCGGTGGGGTCGAACTCGCGCTTCATCCGCGCCGCGACGCCAAGCGAGGCGGCATCGGGCGGGCGAAGCGGCTGTGGCTCGTCGCGGAGCACGAGCCCCGTGCCGACGGATGCGACGTACCGGCCCGTCAGGCCCCGGATCGCGGAGGGCTCGAGCGACCACCGGTGGGGCGGCAGCGGCGGCGGACCGTCGACCTCCGTCGTCGCCGCGATGCGCGAGAGCACGGCGGCCTGTGCGGCGACGTCGCCGGGATGCCCCTCAAGGTGCACCCACGTCGACGCGCCGTCCCACAGCACCGCCGACGGGTGCAGCAGCGCGTCGAAGGCCGCGAAGGGATCGGCGCCGTCGGCGCGCAGCCACGTCGACGCGGCGGGCACGGGATTGGTGCGGAGGATCACCTCGGCGAGCAGGCCGAGCGTGCCGAGTGCGCCCGTCATGAGGCGCGGCAGGTCGTACCCGGTGACGTTCTTCACCGTCGGTCCACCGCCGCGCACCAGCCGCCCGTCGCACGACACGTAGCGCACCTCCAGCACCGACGCGCGCAGCGTGCCGCGTCCGAGCACGTCGAGGTGCTGCTCGCCCACCGCGATCGCACCGCCGACGGTGCCGCCGCGCGCGGGCAGTGCGCAGCGCTGTCCGCTCGATGCGAGCACCGACGACAGCTCCGCCACCGTCGTGCCCGCGCCGACGCACACCACCATCTCCTCCGGCAGGTACGCCGACACCCCGGACGGAGCCCGCACGAGCCGCACGCCGGGAATCGGCTCGCCGCCGACGGACCACCGCGTTCGCGAACCCTCGACCGCGACCGGGCCGTCGGCGCCCACCTCGTCGGCGAACGCGACCAGGTCGCGCCGCTCGGCGAGCGCGCCCGTCAGACCCACAGTCCCCTCGCTGCACTCGACAGCTGCTGGATGTCGGCGCAGCTGTGCCCCGTCGGCAGCACCTTGCCGGGATTGGCGGCGCACTCGGGATCGAACGCGCGCCGCAGGCGGTTCTGGTGGTCGAGGTCGTCAGGGGTGAACATCCGGTCCATGTACGCCTGCTTCTCGACGCCGATCCCGTGCTCGCCTGAGAGCACGCCTCCCGCCGCCAGCGACGCCTCGATGATGTCCGCGCCGGCCGCGTGCACGCGGTCGAGCATCCCCGGTTCGCGCGCGTCGAACAGCAGCAGCGGGTGCAGGTTGCCGTCGCCCGCGTGGAAGACGTTCATCACCATCAGGCCGTGCCGGTCGGCGATCGCGTACACCTGCTCGAGCACGTCGGCGAGGCGCGACCGCGGCACCACCGTGTCGTGGAGGTAGTAGTCGGGAGCGATCTGGGCGATCGCCCCGAATGCCGTCTTGCGCCCCTTCCACAGCAGTGCGCGCTCGCGGTCGTCCGCCGCCAGCCTGACCTCGGTGGCGCCCTGCTCGCGCGCGATGCGGGCGATCGCGTCCGCGTCGTGCGCCGTGCCATCCGGCAGGCCGTCGACCTCGGCGAGCAGCACGGCCGCCGCGTCGAGCGGGTATCCGGCGCCGACGTAGTTCTCCACCGCGCGCGTGATGCGCTGGTCCATGACCTCCATCGCCGCGGGGACGATGCCCGAGGCGATCACCGCGCTGACCGTGTTGGCTGCGTCGCGCACCTGCGAGAACGACGCGAGCAGGGTGCGCACCGCCGGCGGATTCGGCGTCACCCGCACCGCGATGCGGACCGCGATGCCCAGGGTGCCCTCGCCGCCGACGAACGCACCGCGCAGGTCGAGGCCCGACGGCTCGGGATCGAGGCCCCCGAGGCGCGCCATCTCGCCGTCCGGCAGGACGACGTCCATGGCGAGGACGTGCGCGTTCGTCACGCCGTATGCGAGGCAGTGCGGCCCGCCCGAGTTGTTGGCGACGTTGCCGCCGATCGTGCACACCTGCTGGCTCGAGGGATCGGGGGCGAAGTGGAAGCCCAGCGGGCGAAGGTGCCTCGTGAGGTC
Organism: Acidobacteriota bacterium; assembly: GCA_018969685.1. Classification (GTDB taxonomy): domain Bacteria; phylum Actinomycetota; class Acidimicrobiia; order Acidimicrobiales; family Ilumatobacteraceae; genus UBA3006. The sequence goes on from JAGWXX010000049.1 coordinate 11,473, forward strand.
GAGGTTGACGACGCCGGGCTCGACCCACACCGCACGCGCGTCGCGGTCGACCTCTCCGATCGACGTCATGCGGGCCAGGGACACCACCACCGGCGCCCCGAGCGGGATTGCACCGCCCGCGAGGCCCGTGCCGGCGCCGCGCGGCACGACGGCGCGGCCGTGGCGGCGCGCCGCGCGGACCACTGCCTGCACCTCTTCTGCAGTGCGGGGGAAGCACACCGGACCCGCGTCGCCCCCGTCGAACACCGATGCGTCGCGCCGCAGCAGGGCGCGCTGCGCATCGTCCGTGCGCACGTTCGGGGCGCCGACGGCGGCGACCAGTTCGCGCACGAGTGCGGCGTCGCGCTCCGGCACCCCGCGCCGGGGCCGGGTGCGCGACGCGAGCCTCACTGGGCCGTCAAGCCCGCGGCCTGGACGCCCGCGATCGCCGCAGCCTCGTCGTTGTCCGACGTGTCGCCCGAGACGCCGACCGCACCGATGATGCGTCCGTCCTCGACCACGAGGACGCCGCCCGCGACCGGCACGAGCGCACCGCCGATCGCGGCCGTGGCGCCGGCGATGAAGTGCGGCCGCTCGACGGCCATCGTGCCCAGCACGCGCGAGCTGGCGCCGAGCGAGATCGCGCCGTAGGCCTTGCCGTGGGCGATGTCGAAGCGCCGGTTGGGCACGCCGTCCTCGCGCTCGAACGCCACGAGGTGCCCGCCCGCGTCCAGCACCGCGACGCACAGCGGCTTCATGCCTGCGGCCGCGCGGTGCGCGAGGGCCGCCGCGACGATCGTCCGTGCGCGCTGGAGGTTCATGCCTGCTCCTTCTTGTCGAGACGGTGCGAGTGGAGGATCGGCTCGGTGTAGCCGGAGGGCTGCTCGGTGCCGGAGAAGACCAGTTGGCACGCGGCCCGGAACGCGAGGCCCTCGAAGCGCGGGGCCATCGGCTCGTAGGCCGGGTCGTCCGCGTTCTGGCGGTCGACCACCGCAGCCATGCGGCGGAACGCCCGCCGCACCTGCGACTCGTCGACCACCTTGTGCAGCAGCCAGTTGGCGATGTGCTGCGAGGAGATGCGGCAGGTCGCGCGGTCCTCCATCAGTCCGACGTCGTGGATGTCGGGGACCTTCGAGCACCCGATGCCCTGGTCGATCCAGCGCACCACGTAGCCGAGGATGCCCTGGCAGTTGTTGTCCAGTTCCTCCTCGATCTCCTCCGGCGTCCAGGCCGACACGGAGGCGAGCGGAATGGTCAGCAGGTCGTCGACCGACGCGCGGCGGCGGCCGGCGCGCACACCGAGCGCCAGCTCGGCCTGGCGCGCGGCGACGTCGACGCGGTGGTAGTGCGTCGCGTGCAGCACCGCCGCCGTGGGCGACGGCACCCATGCGCAGCTCGCACCTGCCCGTGGGTGCGCGACCTTCTGCTCCAGCATCGCCCCCATCCGGTCGGGCGCGGCCCACATGCCCTTGCCGATCTGCGCGCGGCCGCGCAGGCCGCACTCGAGGCCCACGTCGACGTTCCAGTCCTCGTACGCGGCGAGCCACCGCTGCGCGCGCATGTCGTTCTTGCGCACCATCGGCCCCGCCTGCATCGACGTGTGGATCTCGTCGCCCGTGCGGTCGAGGAAGCCCGTGTTGATGAAGACGCAGCGGTGGCGCGCCGCGCGGATGCACTCCTTCAGGTTGAGCGTGGTGCGGCGCTCCTCGTCCATGATGCCGAGCTTCACGGTGTTCGGCTCGAGGCCGAGCATCGCCTCGACGCGCGCCATGGTGTCGACGGCGAACGCCACCTCGTCGGGTCCGTGCATCTTCGGCTTGACGACGTAGACCGACCCCGTCAGCGAATTGCGCATGTCGTCGCCCGCCCCCTTGCGAAGGTCGTGCATCGCGCACAGCACCGTCATCACCGCGTCCAGCAGCCCCTCGGGCGCCTCGTTGCCGCTGGCATCGAGCACGGCCGGCGTCGTCATCAGGTGCCCCACGTTGCGCACCAGCAGCAGCGCCCGTCCCCTGCGCACCGTCGGCGAGCCGTCGCCCGCGACGAGCCGGCGGTCGCTCGCGAGGGCGCGGTTCACGGTCTGTCCGAGGGTGTCGACGCCGATCGGGGCGTAGAGCGACCCGGTCATGAGCCCGAGCCAATTTCGGTACACGTGGGCCTTGTCGGCGCCGTCCACCGCTGCGACCGAGTCCTCCATGTCGACGATGGTCGTCAGCGCCGCCTCCAGGCGGACGTCGGCGATGTGCGCAGGGTCGTCGAAGCCCACCTGGTCGGTGTCGTCGAACTCGATCTCGATGCCCAGGCCACGGTGCTCGAAGACGAGGCTGTCGGGCTTCTGCGCGCGGCCCAGGTAGCCGACGAAGCACGACGGGTCGGCGAACCCCACCGGACCCGACGCCGTCTCGACGACGACCGCACCGTCGACGACGGCGTACGTGATGGCGTCGCGGTGCGAGCCCGATGCGAGGGGGATGGTCTCGTCGAGGAACTGGCGCGCCCAGTCGATCACCCGCGCGCCCCGGGCCGGGTCGTACGGCCCTGCGGGCTTCGGGGTGCCCAGCGCGTCGGTGCCGTACAGCGCGTCGTACAGCGACCCCCACCGCGCGTTCGCCGCGTTCAGCGCGTACCGCGCGTTGCTGGCCGGCACGACCAATTGCGGCCCGGCGAGCTCCGCGATCTCCCGGTCGACGTCGGCGGTGTCGATCGTGAATGGCCCGCCCTCTGGCAGCAGGTAGCCGATGTCCTCGAGGAACGACCGGTAGGCAGCCGGGTCGAACACCGCGGTGGAGAGGTGCCATGAGTCGATGGCGGCCTGCATCCGAGTGCGCTCCGCGAGGATGCGTTCGTTTCGCGGCGAGAGTTCGTCGATCAGCGCGCCGAGGTCGGCCCAGAACCTGTCGCGATCGAGGCCGGTGCCCGGCAGGGCCTCCTCGTCGACGAACGTCGCGAGGCGTTCATCCACCCGGAGGGTGGACCGGCGGACGTAGGTGGGGGGCGCCATGACGGTGGACTGTTGCCCGAGACTAGGTGACGGGTGCGCCGAATGGCGAGGTGGTTCCCCTCATTGCGCGTGCAGCACCTCGTCCAACCCCACCGGACGTCCCTCGTCGATGGACCGGTGCGCCGCGACGCCCACGGCAACCGACCAGAGCCCGTCGGTCGCCGTGACCTCCGGCGCCCCGCGCGACGCGACCGCACCGAGGAAGCGCGACACCTCGACGAAGCTCGCGCCGTGGTGGAAGCCGACGTGGGCGGCGTCGGACTCCCCGACCGGGAGCTCGACGGTCCGACGGCCGTCGCGCAACCCGAGGAATGCGCGGCCGTCGCCGGGCACGTGCGCCTCCACCTTGCCCGCGTCGCCGACCACGACCAGGTCCTGCTCGTTGCGCCCCGCCTCGGCGAACATGCAGAGGTCGAGCATCGCGCGGGCGCCGTCCTCGTAGTCGACCGTCACGAACGCGTTGTCGAGGATGTCGGGCGTCC